>JAJCYI010000022.1 GCA_029263015.1 Saprospiraceae bacterium
AACGTGGAAAAGGTTACGTACCTACGGCACGAAAAATACCGTTGGTTTGGCATTGCTACCCATGTTCCGTCCCTAACGGGACAATCAAAGGACTGAAACCGCCATAAGCTCTTGATTGTCAAGGATTATTATCCAGAACTCACGTTATTTTAAAATGTAAAAGCATGAAAGACCCTAAACAACAAATCAGCATTTTCAGAACCGCCGATGGCGGCGTATCACTGGAAGTGAACTTAAAAAATGAGACCGTTTGGTTGAACAGGCAGCAGTTGAGTCTGCTTTTTGACCGAGATGTCAAGACGGTTGGCAAGCACATCGGGAATGTGTTCAAAGAAAGAGAATTGGTGAAAGGGGCAACTGTCGCAAAATTTGCGACAGTTCAAAAAGAAGGCCATCGGGAGGTGGAAAGGCATATTGAATATTACAACCTCGATGTAATCATTTCCGTTGGCTATCGGGTAAAGTCGCAGCGTGGCACGCAATTCCGCATCTGGGCCAACAAGGTGCTGAAAGACTACCTGGTCAAAGGCTTCGCCATCAACGAGCGCAGGTTGGCACAGAAAACAGAGCAACTTACTGAGTTGCAAAAAGTAGTGGCGCTGCAAAGTGAAATCCTCAAAAGAAAAAAGCTGTCGGATACTGAGGCAATTGGTTTGTTGAAGGTCATTGGTGGTTATTCCAAAGCATTGGATTTATTGGACGACTACGACCACCAAAGATTGGAAATCAGCAACGACCCAGGCAGAAAAGCGTATAAGATAAGCTATGCCGAGGCGAGGAAGGCGATTGATGAATTGGGCAGACAGACAAAATTCGCAGGCTTGTTCGGCAGGGAAAAAGATGATTCTTTCAAAGGTTCGCTGGAAAACATTTACCAGACTTTTGATGGTCAGGATCTGTACCCAAGCATTGAGGAGAAGGCGGCACACCTATTGTATTTTGTGGTAAAAAACCATTCCTTCTCGGATGGCAATAAACGCATCGCCGCTTTTTTGTTCATCTGGTTTTTGGATTTAAACAAGTTGCTATTTGACGATAACGGCTATAAAAAAATGGCCGATGAAACATTGGTCGCTTTGACACTGATGATTGCCGAAAGCCATTCTGAGGATAAGGATATGATGGTAAAAGTGATCGCAAACCTCATTTAGATCATGAATGAAACGCAAACAAGGGCGGAACTGATCGACCCTACCTTAAAAGCAGCCGGTTGGAGCGTGGTTGATGGAAGTCGTATCCGTCGGGAGTTTCAGATTACCAAAGGCCGGAAGCTCGGCAACGGAAGGCGAGCCAAGCCCTTGTTTGCGGATTATGTTTTGATTTACAAGAACAGGATACTGGCAGTTGTAGAAGCCAAAGCCCGTGACAAGGGCTATACCGAAGGCGTCGCCCAGGCAAAGGGTTATGCCGACCGGTTGAATGTGCGTTATACCTATTCCACCAATGGCCTGCGGATTTACGGCATCGATATGGAACTGGGCAAAGAAGGCGAAATCGCCCAATATCCCACGCCCGATGAACTTTGGGAAATGTGCTATCCTGAGCCTGTCGAAGGGACTGCCCAAGCTGATGCGGCCGATTGGAAAAGCCGCCTGTTTGCCACGCCCTTCGAAGACCGGGGCGGCACTTGGCAAGCCCGCTACTATCAGGAAAACGCCATCACCAAAGTATTGGAAGCCATCGCCGAAGGTCAGGACAGGCTATTGCTCACCCTCGCCACGGGAACGGGCAAGACGGCCATTGCTTTTCAAATCGCCTGGAAACTCTTCCATGCCAAATGGAACCTGCAAAGGGATGGCAAGCGCCTACCCCGCATCCTTTTTCTGGCAGACCGCAATATATTGGCCGACCAGGCTTTTAACTCATTTAATGCTTTTGATGAAGATGCATTGGTCAGAATACGCCCCGCCGACATCAAAAAGAAAGGCAAAGTGCCTCGGAATGGAAGTATCTTTTTTACTATTTTTCAGAGTTTTATGTCTGGGGGTTCGACAGGCTCACCCGCCATTGGGACAGGCTCGCCCGCCTTGGAAGAGGTTAGTGCTATTGATGAGGCAGTTGGGTATATGTATATTTTGGAGTGTGGGGATGGAAGTTTTTATACGGGGAGCACGAAGGATTTGAATATAAGGTTGGCGCAACATAAGAATGGGGAAGGAGCAAATCATACTAAAAAGCATTTGCCCGTTAAGTTAGTTTATTATGAAACTTTTGACAGGATTGATGTTGCTTTTAATAGAGAAAAACAAATTCAAAAATGGAGCCGAGCAAAAAAGATAGCATTAATAAAAGGAGATATTGAATTACTCAAAAGATTATCAAGTGGAAAAAAGGTCGCTGAGCCTGTCGAAGCGTATTTTGGAGCGTATCCAAAGGACTTTTTTGATTTTATCATAATCGATGAGTGTCACCGCGGTGGTGCGAGGGATGAGAGTTCGTGGCGAGATATCATGAATTATTTCGAGCCTGCAGTGCAGTTGGGTTTGACCGCCACACCTAAGCGAGATGTGAATGTTGATACCTATCGATACTTTGGAGATCCTGTTTATATCTATTCCTTAAAAGCAGGTATCAATGATGGATTCCTGACGCCTTTCAAGGTAAAAGAAATTAAGACAACAGGGGACACCTATGTTTATACTTCTGATGATGTAATCTTAGAGGGTGAAATAGAAGAGGGCAAAGAATATACATTGGAAGAACAGAACCGCATCATTGAACTGATGGATATTGAGCGGTTTCGGGTGCAAGAGTTCATGAGCATTATTGATCAAAACCAAAAGACATTGGTCTTTTGTGCCACGCAAGCTCATGCTGCTGCTGTTAGGGATTTGATCAATCAATTTGCCGATAGCACCAATGTTTACTATTGCTGCCGGGTTACTGCCGATGATGGTGAAATGGGCGAACAGTATCTTCGGGATTTTCAGGACAATGAAAAGACCATCCCCACCATCCTCACCACTTCCCAAAAACTCTCCACCGGCGTAGATGCACCAGAGATTCGGAATATTATTTTAATGCGCCCCGTCAATTCGATGATAGAGTTTAAGCAAATCGTGGGAAGAGGAACACGGCTGTTTGACACCAAAGATTATTTCACAATTTATGATTTTGTCAATGCCCATCATCATTTCCAAGATCCAGAATGGGACGGTGA
Source organism: Saprospiraceae bacterium (assembly GCA_029263015.1). Lineage (GTDB taxonomy): Bacteria > Bacteroidota > Bacteroidia > Chitinophagales > Saprospiraceae > UBA6168. The sequence goes on from JAJCYI010000022.1 coordinate 3,161, forward strand.
ACCCCTGGAACCAGAACCACCAGAACCAGGCCCTGCAGGAGGGCCATGTCCTGACTGCGGCCAGCAACCTTGCATTTGTTTGAAAGAACCTCCAGGCCCTTGTTATGTATGTGGCAATGCCCCATGTATATGCGAAAAACCACCGAGGGAAATAATCAGGGTCAAATTATCTGACAATAAAGTACGGGAGTTGGACTCCATGGTCAAGACTTCCTTTTGGAGTCCAGAGGGGAAACCCATTTCAGTGGAGGAATTCATACGCCAACTATTCGGGGATCTTCCTGCATTTTTTAAAAACGAAGAGGAATTAAGAAAAATCTGGAGCCTACCAGGTACTCGAAAACAAATGCTGGAAGAATTAAGTGAAAAAGGATATTCGAGAGTCCAGCTTAATGATTTACGAAAATTGGTCCACGGCGAAAACAGTGACCTTTTTGATGTGCTTTCTTATATTGCCTACCACAAAGATTTAGTGCCGAGATTAGAGCGGGCCGAAAGGGCAAAGATTTATTTAAACAGCTACAATCCAGCCCAGCAAGAATTCCTAAATTTTGTCCTGGAACAGTATGTCAAGGAAGGTGTATCTGAATTGGATGATGCCAAATTACCTGATTTATTGGAGCTGAAATACCATGCGATTGCCGATGCAAAAAGGGAACTTGGAGCAGTCTCCTCAATTCGCAGTACCTTTATTGGGTTTCAGGAATATTTGTATCGGGGACAGGTGGGGTGAGGAGTGGGGCTTGGACTGTTAAAATTCCGATCTGGAGAAGAACTCATGACACTTTAAGCGGCAATGATCACGAAACCACTTATGTCTATAATTTTGTTTTGCAATGATGCGAGAGGATAGGTTTATTAAGGTCCATCTCCATAATTTACTCGCATTTATTAAAAAGCAAAAAGAGGGCGTAGGGAATGACTAGTAATTAGGTTGTTTTTATTACCTTTAGTTGTTGCTTTTCCAAGCTATTTAATTTAAGGTTTATCGGTTTAAGACACTCCGATAGACCGAGTTTTCTAAAGGTTTCTTGTTTTTTCAAACAGTACCTTGAATTAGAGCATGTTGGGGATTTAACTTCCGGCGATAAAATGCCTCTTTTTTGATGACACGGCGTTGCGAAATTAGTCATGTAGCTATGCTATGCTATGCTCCCAATTTCCCGCCTTGTTTCATCAATAAATAGACACTTTTTCACTCGAAACCTAAATCCCCAACATGCTCTTTGATAATCTGGAACATTCTTGCATCCTACCAATTAACACCTGATGCCAACTGTCATTTTAATTGATGATGAAAAAGAAGCCCGTCGCAATTTGCGGCAATTGCTTAATCTTTCTTGTCCCTCCGCAAAGGTCGTCGGTGAAGCAAACAGCGTTGAAGAAGGAATTCAACTCATAAGGCAATGCAATCCTCAAATCGTATTTCTTGATATTCAGATGGGAGATGGTACTGGTTTTGACCTATTGGCACATTTCACAGAGCCACCATTCCATGTTGTTTTTGTAACTGCATATGACCAGTATGCAATAAAAGCATTTGAATACAATGCAATTGATTACCTGCTCAAACCAATTGATATAAACAGGTTAATTCTGGCCGTAAAAAAAATTGAGGGACTCAATAATAAAAATCAATATTTTCAACAATTGTCCACGTTAATGGACAGCCTCCACCATAAGCGTTTTGAAATCATCACTTTGCAAACACAGAATGGACAACACTTTATTAGGTTGGAAAATATCATTAGGTTGGAAGCCGATAAAAACTACTCCACGTTCTATTGCCAGAACCGTAAAAAAATAGTTGTTTCAAATACCATTAAAAAATATGAGGACCTTTTGCCGCCTGATGAATTTTTCCGGACTCACCAGTCTCATATCATTCACAGAAAATTTGTGAAATCATTTATCAAAGAAAGTGGTGGATTCATTGAAATGGCAGATGGCTTTCAGGTCCCTATCGCCAGAAGGAAAAAGGACGCCTTTTTTAATTGGATGAGTAAAAGCGAATGATTAAATATAAATCCATATTATCCCCTTTATTTATTTTATTCCATTTATGTGCATTCGCTCAATGGGAATCTTTAGGCGATAGTATTGTCCCTCAAGATCATACTGTTTATTCCCTCAAAATAGCCGATGATCATTCCATTTGGACTATTTCCACTCATATGAATTTCCCCCCAGACCTAGTACCACAAATTCATCGTTCTACAGATGAAGGCAAGACTTGGATTACTTCAAGAATTCCGGTCGAAAATCCAACCTATGGTTGGGATATTTCACCTGTGGATAGCCTAACCGCATTCATCGCATTGGGAAGTGCCGGATTACACAAAACAACGAATGGCGGTCAGGATTGGATCAAAGTTGAAAACTATCCATATTCCTGCCTAATAGTTCATTTTTTCAACAAAATGGAAGGTTGGGTTTTTTCTGGACGCCAACTGTACGCCCTAACATCCCTTAAGAATTGGAATGTGCACAGCGTAACAAAAGATGGAGGCAAAAGCTGGGTCCATATTGGAGGTCAAAACTGGGATCAGCCCTCTGGAACTTCATTACCAGAACCAATCCCAAATGAAATGACTGGATTTACCTATTCCATGAATGCATCTTATGATTATACAGACGACTCTATTATAATGGGTATGTCATCTGGAAATTACTGGTTAAGCAGAGACAAAGGATATAATTGGTCCAGGCACAATACACCTTTGGCAGATTTGGGAATATTTACAGCCAATGTGGCCATAAAAGATGCTAAGACCTTTATGGTTGCTGGAAATTATCATCCTAGAGGAAATACAAATACTTTGAATTTTACAACTTTAGATGGTGGAAAAACCTGGCTGAAAGGGCAGCCAGAGATAACGGCTGCTACTACTCACTATGTACCTGACAGCGACAGCATTTTTATTATGGTCGGTCACAACGATTTTCGCTGGGGAGGAGGTAAAGGAACTGCAGTCACCTACGATTATGGTGCAAATTGGAAAATCATTGATAACACCCGATTAGTTTCTTTAGACTTTGTTGATAAAAATTTTGGGGTAGCGGTCTATGGTAATGATACTAATTATACAACCACCACTGGTCAAATTTATAAATGGAATTTCGAATGGCCTTCTCCTCCTAAAAAGACCATTAATTGGTTAATTTGGATATTGCCATTAACGATTGGAGTTATTGGGTACATCATACACAGATATCGCATTCAACAAATAAGGAAAGAAACACAGACTACTTTACAATTGTCAGAACTAGAACGCTCCGCATTGCAGTCCCAGATGAACCCGCATTTCATATTTAATTCCCTTAATTCTTTGCAAAGTTTCATCAACAATAATGAAACAGAAAATTCCAATATTTTCCTTTCACATTTTAGCCGGGTGATGAGAGGCACTCTAAATGCATCAAAAGAACCAGAAGTTTTTCTTTCCGCTGAAATAGAGCTTTTAAAAAGTTATTTAGAACTGGAAAAAATGCGATTTGAAAATCGTTTTAATTATCACATTTCTATTGCAGAAAATATTAATATTGATGAAATAAAGATTCCTTCCATGATAACTCAGCCATTTGTTGAAAATGCTATTATTCATGGATTATCTAAAAATGCTTCGAATGGTATGATTGCAATAGATTATCGTTTGAAAAAAAAATATTTGGAGATAAGTATTATAGATAATGGCCAGGGTATTTATCATACCCAGAAAAACAAAAATAAATTACACAAGTCCATCGGAATAAGTAATATCCTAAAGAGGCTGAAGCTGATCAATCCGGGAAATGAATTGCAAATGATTGAACTAAAAAAAGAAAATGGAAAAGTTTCTGGAACAAAGATCACTTTGAGCATCCTGGTGAAGTCAGGGTTGTAAGGAAATTTAATTCAGCTTATTGAAAAATGTTTTTATGAAGCTTAAAATATTACAATTCGTTTTATTATTTTTTTGTCTGTTTTTCCATTTCAGTCTATCCGCACAATGGGAATCTTTAGGAGATAGTATAATCTCATCTGGCCTCAAAGTAAGTTCAATTAAAATTGCGAATGATGGTTCGATTTGGCTTATTTCTACTGGTGTGGGTTATCCACTTAAGAACCCATTGTCGCTAACTCATCGTTCAACAGATGGTGGCAAGACCTGGATACATTCCTCCTTGACTGATGCACCTATATATGGAGGCACGGATATTTCCCCGATAGATAGTCTAACTGCTTTTATTGCACTGCATACCGCTGGGTTATATAAAACAATTAATGGAGGTCGTTCATGGTCAAAAGTTCAATCCTACCCTTATCCATGCTTGCTTGTTCATTTTTTCAATCCTGAAGAAGGCTGGGTATTTAATGGCTATTCCTTTGCAACCGCAATGTCTGCAAGCGATCCTTATGTTCCCATTTTACATAGTGTTACAAGGGATGGCGGGGATACATGGACTCATATTGGAGGGGAAAATTGGAATCAACCCGATGGAACCTCCCTGCCTGAAAAAGATGATGCTGAAATTGTTGGAACATTTTATTCTTCAAATTCATCTTACGATTACACCGCCGAGTCCATCATCATAGGAATGGCCCAAGGAACATATTGGTTGAGTAAAGACAAAGGATATAATTGGTCTCGGCATGAAACACCTTTGGTGGAATTGGGCCTAATTACATCTAATGTGTCTATAAAAGACAATACAACAATAATGGTTGCCGGCAACGTCCTTGATTCTATATTAAAGAGTCGAGTGAATCGTGCTGGAAGAAGTTCAGTAAGTTTTTCAACCAGAGATGGAGGTAACTCCTGGATTGAAGGAAGTCCGGGATTAAATGCTGCTGCCCTTAAATATATACCTGGCAGTGATAGCATATTTGTGATGACAGGACACCTTTATAAATGGCAGGGAAGTCAGGGAACAGCTATTACCTATGATTATGGTGCAAATTGGAAAATCATAGATAATAATAGAATAGTTGCAATAGATTTTATTGACAAAAAAAGTGGAGTTGGCACTTGCTGTAATTATTCATATTGGTCAACTACAAAAGGAACAGTTTTTAAATGGAACTTTCCCTTGCCTGAATCACCAAAGGAGAAACCAATATGGTATATTTGGTTGATTGCTTTAATAATTTGCATTGGAGTGTATTCCATTTATAGATATTGGCGATGGAAAAACTTGTACAAAAAAGAGACCACTGAACAAATTTCAAAATTGGAACAATCAGCCATCCGCGCACAGATAAATCCACATTTTATTTTCAATTGCCTGAGCTCGATCCAAAGTTTGGTTAACAAGAATGATAAAGAACATGCAAATACTTATCTGGTACACTTTGCGCAATTGACCCGTGGAATACTTCGGGCTTCTTCAGAGGACAAAATTCCATTGGAAGATGATATAGTCTTGTTGAAGAGTTATCTCGAGCTGGAAAAAATGCGATCTAATAATCTCATTGAATATAGCATCAATATAGATGATAGTATTGATCTATTTGATACCATGGTTCCAGCTATGCTCGTCCAACCTATAGTTGAAAATTCTTTGATCCACGGCCTGACAAAGCAAAATGAAATGGGGATGATAAAAATAGCGTATCTTCTTAAAGATGAATATATACTGATAACAATAGAAGATAATGTCAAAGGGGTTTACCAGACAGGACAAAAACATCAATTTAATACGAATCAAAGACTAAAGTCGGTAGGAATTGGTGACACTCAAAAACGATTGGATTTGATTCATGCAAATAATGAAATGAAAGTAGAGGAATTAATCTCTGAAAGCGGCCAGACTAAAGGAACGAAAGTTTTTTTAAAGGTTTTATTAGATTAACGTGAGTTCTGGATAGCAATCTTATTGTCCCGTTAGGGACGGAACATGGGTAGCCAAGCATTTGCAGGGGTTTTTCGTCGTGCCGTAGGTACGCAACGTGGAAAATGTTACGTACCTACGGCACAAAAAATACCGTTGGTTTGGCATTGCTACCCATGTTCCGTCCCTAACGGGACAATCAAAGGACTGAAACCGCCATAAGCTCTTGATTGTCAATGATTATCCAG
>JAJCYI010000023.1 GCA_029263015.1 Saprospiraceae bacterium
TGTATGTATTTCTTCCAATTTTATTTATACCTTTCTGGTTGATTTTTCCTGCTAGGGTGGGCCAAATTAATTGGCCCAAACATATCTGGAAAAATCAACCTGACAGGTCTCCGCACCGGAGCATCACCCTTTCACCTTTACCTTCCCAGCTAAATCCAGCATAAAGGCAAATTCCATTGCGGTCTCTTTCAATGACCGGAAACGGCCAGAAGCACCGCCATGGCCAGCCTCCATATTGGTGTGCAGCAACAGCGGATTACCGTCCGTTTTTTGGTCACGTAATTTGGCAACCCACTTGGCGGGCTCCCAATACTGCACTTGCGAATCATGCAGGCCAGTAGTAACCATCATTGCAGGATAACCTTTAGCTTCCACTTGGTCGTAAGGTGAATAACTAAGCATATAATCATAATATTCCTTCTTGTGCGGATCACCCCATTCGTCCCACTCAAATGTGGTTAGTGGAATGGTTTCGTCGAGCATAGTGGTCACGACATCCACAAAAGGGACAGCGGCCACCACCCCTTTGAACAGGTCGGGTCGCATGTTTACGACCGCTCCCATGAGCAGGCCACCCGCACTACCGCCCATTGCAAAAAGATTGTCCTTGCTGGTATATTTCTCATTTACCAGAAAATCACCACAATCAATATAGTCGGTAAATGTATTTTTTTTGTTCAGCAATTTTCCATCTTCGTACCACTGGCGGCCCATTTCCTGTCCACCCCGGATGTGGGCTATTGCGTAAGCAAATCCCCGGTCCAACAAACTCAGCCGAGTAGATCTGAAACTCGGATCCATACTTGCACCATAAGACCCATAAGCGTACAACAGCAATGGCTGGGTGCCATCTTTTTTAAATCCCTTCCGGTAAACAATAGAGACCGGGACTTTGGCACCATCGCGTGCCGTGGCATAAATCCGTTCGGATTCATAATTATTGGAATCAAACCCACCCAATACCTCTTGCTGTTTTTTTAAGTCCAGCGCTTTGCCCTTCATATCGTAGTCATAGGTAGTGGATGGCGTGGTCATGGATTGATAGACAATTCGTACAATATCGGTATGGTATTCCCGATTGCTTGACACATAGGCAACAAAGCTGTCTTCCCCAAAATCAACATAGTGGTCTTCAGTCGCATCCCATGATTTAATTCGGATATTTCGGATTCCATTTACCCGCTCCGTCAGCACCATGTAATTTTTGAACAATTCTATGCCGTGAACATAAACATCTTGCCTGTGCGGAATCACCTCTTCCCAATTGCCCTTTTGAGTAGTTTCTTCTTCCGCTGACATGATTCGGAAATTTTTCGCCTCCATATTGGTTCGAACGTACCATTTGCCTCCTGCATGATCGATACTGTATTCCAGGTTTCGCTCACGAGGTTGGAAAACCACCCACGCCCCATCAGGGTTATCTGCATCGAGGTAACGGTATTCATCTGAAAGCGTTTGGCTAGAGGCCATCAGCAAGTACTTTTTAGATTTGGTTTTCCCAATATCCAAATTAAAGGTTGCATCCTTTTCATGGTAAACCAGTTCGTCATTAGCAGCATCTGTGCCGAGCCGGTGTTTCATTATTTTAAATACCCGCAAGGTTTTGTCTTTCATTCCATAAAAAACAGTTCGATTGTCGTTTGCCCACACGATACTGCCATCTGTATTCGGAATTTCATCGGCAAGCATTTCACCCGTTTTCAGGTTTTTAAAAACAATCTTATAAATACGGCGACTCAAAGTATCTTCTGCATATGCCAGTATTTGGTTATCAGGACTTACCGTCAACCCTGCTGCACGATAAAAATCATAATCTTTGGCCAGTTCATTTACATCCAAAATGATTTTTTCAGGAGCTTCAAGATCACTTTTCTTCCTGCAATGTACAGGATACTCCTGGTCTTCATTGTAGCGCACATAATACCAATACCCGTTGTCAATATAAGGTACCGATTCATCCTGCTCTTTGATGCGGCCTTTCATCTCCTCGAACAGCTCCTCCTGGAATTCTGATAAGTCGGTCATGATTGCATCCACGTAATTGTTCTCTGCGTTCAAATAAGCTATCACATCTGGGTTTTCCCGTTCCTTGAGCCAATAATAATCATCAGTGCGAGCGTGTCCATGCTCCTTCAATTCCATTGGCTTTTTTGTTGCCACTGGTGGTTCCACAGTCATTTTTTCATACATACCAGTCAGGTTTTCAGTGTTTTGTATATTTCCTTCATTACAAGAAAAAACAAATGTACATGTCAATAATAAAAGAATAAACGAAAGGGTAGAATCAGTTTTCATCTGTAATAAATTTAATGTTTTTAACGATTAGTGAAAATCAGTGCGATAATAGTCAATTTCCAATAAAGCAAAGAAAATCGCAGCTGAAATATCCAATAGCAAAAATTTAGTCATAACTGCAAATAAAAAAGCCGGCAGCTTTACACTGCCGGGCTATTGTTTTGTCCCTTGTGAAGGAAAATTGAATAAAATTGTTCATAGTGAAATTGGCTTACACATACTTAATAAGTGTCGTTCATAGTTAGGGAGTAGGCAACAAATAACCTACCCATTTTGGCTCGTTCTTTTTCCTTCTAAAAAAACTTGAAAAAAGAACCATAGACCCACTATTCTTAGTTTTTCAAGTACTTTTACAAGGAAAAACAACTTCGCAAAATTGGGTAGCTTATTTATTGCCTACTCCCTTAAGCTGAATTTAATAAATCTTATCGGGATAGGATACGAACAATATCATATGTGAACAGGTGTCTCATTTTTTCAATTGGATTTTTAAATTGAGTCACATTTTTACAATTTTTACCGTTTTCTTGATATGGCCTTCCACTATCTGTAGAAAATAAATACCATTCTTAAATACTGAGATATCTATTGAAATATTTCGCATTCCTTTTTTCTGATATAGGATCCTTTCATTTTTCAATTCCTGTCCCATAACATCAAATAATAGTATTTGTGGCCCTCCATCAAATACTTGAACAAATTCAATATTTGCAATTCCCGAAGATGGGTTTGGAAAAATTTGAATAAAATTTTCCAAAATTGCATCATTTAATAAATCTTGATTTATTTGTTTGTAGTTGGAAATATCAGATTGGAACACACGCTTATTATTGGAAATCTGACAATCGTTTTCATCGACAACCGTCACTGAATAATCTCCAGGAAGATTTATTTTTATAAATGGCTGGAAAGCACCACTGCCCCATGTGTAATTGTATTTGCCAGTTCCCCCTTTTGAATTGGCATTCAAAATTATTTCTCCGGAATTTCCTTGATTTTCGATTTCCAAATCTAATTCCAGCGGCAATGCATTATTAACAACGCCAAATGAAGTCGCAGTTTTAATCCCTGCCGTAACTGTTACGCTGTAATTCCCATTTGACAAATGATCGATATAATCATCAGTACTTCCATTACTCCATAAATAAGAAGGTTTTTTTTCTCCATGTACAAGGGCTGTAATCCTTCCTGTATTATCATTGTTACATTTAAGGTCTTCGATTTGCAATTCCACCCAAAAATCATCAGCAGGGATTACCCTAAAATCTTGATCTGAAATATCAAAAAAAACATTGTTAGAAGACCGTACCATCAGCCTCGCTCTCCCAGAATTAATATTAGGTACTGAAATGTTTACATGGCCATTGTTCGGAACATTTGAAGCTAATATGTTTGGAAAGGAATTACCACCATTCATTGAAAGTAGAATATCTACGAATTGTGAATTTACAGGCATTTCATTTGTTCCAGCAACATCCCAGCTTACCATTTTTTCAGATCCGCCAATCCAAATTCCAATTGGATTTTCTACTATAAATGGGCCAGCATTCCCCACCACGTGCAAAGTCATATCGTCTGTAGCAACACAGCCTGCATATTGATGGTTATCCCGTACTGTGAATCGAAAATTTATTTCCCTTTCACAATTAGGAATTACCTCCCACATAACAGGTTCATTTTCTATTATTGAACTTATATTTGGAAAAATACGGGATGGTGAGCTTGATGGATTTACTGACCTGAACAAAGGGCCAATTTTATTGACCGCTACTGGTGGCATAACCGAAACCTGATTGTCAATTTGTTCCCAATTATAAGTCAGGTCTGCCATTGAAGAATCGTCGTTTCCCACTCCGGTTAATTTAAATGGTGTGGATCGGGGTATATAATAATCAGGCCCGGTATCTGCTGATGGGCCATTATTTATATTATACACTGTTGTGCATAAGTCTCCGTCAGCCGATAAAAAATCATTTATTTCTGAAATACTGATGGTATGAAAATAGGCATCGCTATAGTTTTGGATATTTGGAATACAAATCCCTGCATAACCCATTATGGAGGAGCCGCTTCCAGGCTCGACCGCAGTCGGTTCATTTCTGTTGCAATCATTGTTATGGGTATGCCTTGCGCCTAACTGATGTCCTATTTCATGTGCTACATAGTCCACATCAAACTGGTCGCCCCCTGGTGTTGCACTACCCGTGACCCCTTGTGCTTTAAGGCCATTTTGACAAACAGATTTCAACTGCGCTGCACCCCCAGCTTTCGTGGAAAACACATGGCCGATGTCGTAATTTTCCTCACCGATTATTTCATCACATGTTATTTGATTTTCATCGAGCATGGCTGCCGCATCGTTATTGGTATATGGGTCAATAAATTGATTTGGAAAAACCAATAAATCATTCTGTACAACCAATTCTAAATGAACGGAAAGATCACGTTCCAATATACCATTCAACCTTGTGATGGAATTGTGCATAGCGGATAATACCAGCTCGGTGGTGCCGCCATGATATTGTGCATATTCGCCTGTACAGGCCAGCGCAAAACGGTAGGTGCGCAATTGGCAATCAATAGATTTTGTAAAAAATTTGTTTTTTGTTTTATTCCATTCTTCAATATCGTATTCCGTGTTGCAACTCCATTCGTGGCTTTTATCTATATCCTTCTTATAATACACCTTATATTGATCATTTTTATCAGAAATAATCGGATCAATAAATATATCATTATCATTTCCTGACAATATCATCCCATGAAATCCATTCGGCGTCACATCGAATCGTAAAATAGCTGTTGGGTCGTCAATTCCCTTTCCAATATATGCTTTTAATTTTGGAAATTTATTAGCCAGGTGGGGGTGCATCACAGGTGCTTGCGCAACTTTAAATGCATGGAATCCCCCATCTGGCATTGGCATTTGAAGGACTGTATAATTGCTCTTTATGTTTTCGGTAAATTCATCTCCTAAATTCCGTTCAGGTGAATTTACCAAGACATTTTTTAATTCCACGATATTCAATTGGACAACATTTACTTGTCCAATAATGGAATTAACTTTTTTATTTTTTTCTGACAAAACGATTTTATCATCTTGCCAAATTTCATTAGTGTTTGTCCAGTTTTGTGCAATCCCATGCTGGCCATAAACCAGCACAATGAGAGTGAGTAACTGTTTTATCATTGTTCAATAGTTTTCGTACCGGACCTTGTATAAGACAATTTAATCCTGTGGGTAAATAGTGCAAAACGAAATATTGCCAGACATGGCAAGGGAGCAAACCAATAAAGGGAGTTGTTAAAAATTTAACAAAAAATGGGATAAAAAATCAACGAGGGATTCGAGGAAGGGAATTGTTTTTTATATATCGAAGACAGACGTGAGAAGGCAATTACTTTGCCAATTCAATTTACAGGCATCAAAATTTCCAGGAATGCTTTCTGAAAAAAAACCAACGTATTGGGAATCCCCAGATTCACAACAATTGACGAATGAATCTGGGGATTTGTTTTACAGAAAAACTATCTTACCAGCGCAACACCACCTTCATAAAGCAAGATTTCACCATCCACAAATTCTACTTCCGCAAACCAGGTATAAACTCCTGCATCCATAATATCACCTTTGTAAGAGCCATCCCACCCATAGTTGAAATCATTTGGTGGTACACCATAAACTTCAAAAATGCTTTCGCCCCAGCGGCTAAACACAAGGAACGATTTGATATTGGTTACGCTATTGCCGCCAAACACTACCAGTTGGTCGTTGATGCCGTCGTCATTTGGGCTAAAGGCATTTGGCACAAAAACAGGTCTGGTCTTGTCCACTGGGATCAATATTTCCGCAGAAGCCAAACAACCATTTGAATCAACTACTGTGACTTCGTAATTAGTGCTGTTGCCTGGGGTCAAGGTCAGCGCCAAACAAGGATCGGCACAACCCACCGCAATGCCATCTGGCAGCCATGTCACCGACGCCACTTCTGAGGTGGAAATATTTAACCCTACAGCCAATTCAATGGATTCGCCCAAGGGTACTATCCCGCCGACCAAACCAATTGCATTTAGACTGGCGGTCAGTTCAGCCGGTTGGTCAATCGTAAATGATTCTGTGTACTCACACCCAAAACTATCCTGGACTTTTAATTCATAAGTGCCTGGAGCAAGCCCTGTGAACACATTGATAGTTCCAAATGGTTGACCTCCGAGTGCATACAAATAAGGGGGCGTACCACCTTCCACATTTTCGACCACGATGGCTGCATCATCATATCCGAAACAAGTAATATTGCTGACCTGAAGCGTAACCGCAGAAGGGATGTCGTTGCTTGCCTCCACTTCAATCTCAGCATTAGCGACACAACCATTGTTTTGATTGGTTATTTCGAGGGAATAAATTCCAGCTTCGTTGACCTCTGGACTAAGGGTATTTGTTCCTGAGACAAAATTCCCATTGGCTGTCGTCCAATTCAAAGTAAAACCGGGGCCGCTATCGGAATTTGTAGCATCAAGGATGGAAGTTTCATTGGCACAGGTCAGCAAATCAGGAGCGGCAATATTAACCACCGGCAAATCCACTTGTTCATCAACCTGCGCATTTGCGGAAGCAGAACAACCGTTGCCTGTAGTGATGGTTAAAGTGTAAAGACCGAGTTCGGTAACGATGGGATTTTGTTGGTCGGAAGTAAAGCCATTTGGCCCTGTCCATTCCCAGGTTACCCCTGGCTGGTTCGATCCACCGAGGAGGCCAACACTGGCGTTGACGCAAGTGATCGTCCCCCCTTCCGCGGTGGCAGTCGGCACATCGGCATCCAAATCAACAACAGCAGTGGCGTTTGCCGTACAGCCGTTGGCTGCTGTAACCGTCAATATATAATCACCCCCAACATTCACATCGGGGTTTTGCTGATCTGAAATAAAGCCTCCGGGACCTGTCCATTCAAAGGTGACGCCAGGAGTACTGGAATTGCCCTGCAAAGTCACTATAGGATCTTGGCAGGTAATCAGGCCACCGCCGACAGAAATATCAGGGGACGTGTTATTTACCGTCACTTCTGCATCAACCGTTCCGGTGCAACCATTAGGTGCAGTCACTGTAAGCGTGAATGTCCCAGCAGTAATTATGCTTGGCGGGCTTGCCAAATCTGAGGTAAAACCTCCCGGCCCCACCCATGAAAAAGTGGAATTGGAAGTGCTTGACTGGCCATTTAGGTTTACAGTTGGATCGTCACAAGTTACCTCCCCATCATTTGCGGTAGCAGTCGGAGCATTGGAATCGTCCACGACTTGGGCAGTAGAAGTTGCCGTGCAACCATTTAACGAAGTAACTACTAAAATATAATCGCCGGAAATAGTGATCTCAGGATTTTGTTCATCAGAAACAAAGCCATTTGGCCCTGTCCAAGCATACGTAACATTTTGTGTACTTGAACTACCCGTTAGGATCAACGATAATGACAAACAATTCAAAGTCCCACCTGTTACGCTGACATTTTGAGGTACGTCAATATCATCATCCACCATCGCTGTAGCTGTGGAAGTACAGCCATTTGGTGCTGTAACGGTGAGTGTATAAGTCCCGCTATTGGTGACATCAGGATTTTGTTGATCTGAAATAAACCCACTGGGGCCAGTCCACGAAAAGGACGCACCCTGCGTCATAGAAGTTCCGGATATTTGAATGGTTGGTTCAAAACAAGTAAGTGTGCCGCCCGCGGCAATGGCTTCTGGAATATTGGCATCTTCGCCAACAATCGCCTGATCGGTAGCTTGGCAGCCATTAGCACCTGTAACTGTCAGGACATAACTCCCTGGCAAAGAAATAGTTGGCCCCAGTTCATCTGAAAAGAAGCCACCTGGCCCTGTCCAGAAATAATCGACATTGGGTGACGAAGTACTTCCCAAGAGCGCAAGGATAGGATCGTTACAACTAAGAATCCCACCTGTCGCATTTACATCGGCAGGAGGTGCCAAGTCTTCAATGACCGTAACTGTGGACGAGGCCGTGCACCCGTTCATTGCAGTGACCGTCAGGACATAGTCCCCAGCGACGACAACAGCCGTATCTTGAATATCCGCCATGAACCCAGCTGGCCCAGACCATTCAAACACAACGCCTGCCGTGGTTGAACCGCCGTCCAAAAGGACATCTGGCAAATTGCAGTCAATCGTTCCCCCTGACGCTGACACATCAGGTTCGATAATATCTTCTGATACGATGGCGTCCGCAGCATCGGAGCAGCCATTTGGACCAAGAACGGTCAAAGTGTAATTGCCAGCTTGCGTGACCGATGGGTTAGAGGCATTGGAAACAAAGCCGCCTGGGCCAGTCCATTCAAAAGTAGAACCAACCGTATTGATCGTGCTCGATAAAATGATTGCGGTGGTATCACAATTCAATCCGCCACCATCCACCTCAAAATCGGGGAGTCCATTATCGAGGACTACAACTGCTGTAGCCTGAGCAGTACAATTATTTGGAGCGGTGACTGTCAAAACATAATTTCCGGCAACAGTGACCACTTCACTGGTCAAAGTTGAAGTGAAACTGTTTGGTCCCGTCCATTCATAAGTTACACCAGCCGTATTGGAATTCCCAAAAACGGTTACTGAATTTACAATGCAATTAAGTGTATCGCCAGTAGCTGAAACGTCAGGAACTCCAGCGTCTTGGAGGACGTCCGCAGTGGCGGTGGCAGTACAGCCATTGGTGGCAGTTACTGTTAAAGTGTAAACGCCTATTTCTGAGACCATAGGGTTTTGTTCATTAAATATATTACCACCTGGGCCAGTCCACGAATAAGTTACATTGGGCGTGGTCGAATTACCATTCAGGACAACACTCCCAGTTGTGCATGTCACCGTTCCACCAGTTGCAGAAGCATCTGGCACTGCAATGTCTTGCGTGACATTCGCTGTGGCCGTAGCTGTACAACCATTAGTCGCTGTGACTGTCAAAGTGTAAGTGCCGGGTTCATCGACATCGGGGTTTTGTTCATCTGAGGAAAAACTATTTGGACCAACCCAAGAGAATGTAACGCCAGCAGTCGTAGAGTTTCCCATCAAAGTGATGGTTGTAATTGCACAATCAAGGTCGCCTCCTACTGCCGAGGCATCAGGTATATCTGCGTTTTGTTCGACAAGTGCCGTGGACGTTGAAGTACAACCATTAGTGGCCGTGACAGTCAGTGTATATGTTCCACCAGCATTTGCGGTGGGGTTTTGTTCATTGGAAGTGAAACTATTGGGGCCAGTCCATGAGTAGTTGACTCCTGGAGTGTTGGAACTGCCCATCAAAGTGAGGGAATTGTTCATGCAGTCTATTTCACCTCCGATGGCCATTGCATCTGGGGCGATCGAATCCTGTTCCACCAACGCCAGAGCCTGGGCCGAACAGCCATTTGGCGCAGTTACGGTAAGTGTATAAGTACCAGAGTCGTTGGCATTTGGGTTTTGTTCAGTTGAAGTATAGGAATTTGGCCCAGACCAAGAATAGGTCACGCCAGAAGTAGTTGAATTTCCTGTAAGGGTGATCGTATTGTTATTGCAATCAAGGGTATCCCCTTCGGCCATAACATCAGGAATGCCCGAATCCCCATCAACTTCAGCCGTGGCGGTGGCGGTACAGCCATTTGTTGCTGTTATTGTCAAGGTGTAAGTACCTGTTGATGAGGCTGTTGGGTTTTGTTCATTAGACATAAATCCTCCAGGGCCATCCCAATCATATGTAACATCTGGAGATGAAGAATTTCCTGATAGGGTGATGGAGGGCATCGCACAGGTTATGGTGCCACCAACTGCAGTCACGTTTTCTGGGGGATCATTATTTGCATCAACCGTAGTCGTTGTATCTGACACACAGATATTCATACCTACCTCACTTGTAATAGTTAAGGTGTAATCCCCAGGTTCGGTCACTTCCAATTCCTGATCTGTACCTACCACATCACCATTGTCATCTGTCCATTCAAAAGTCATATTGTTTCCACCAATCGAAAATCCACCATCCAATAAAACGGTATCTCCATTGCAGGAAATAGAACCACTTCCGTCTATCACGGCCATATTAGGTACAATTATCAAGTTGAGCGTAACCGTGCTATCGCAACCTTGTACTGTTTCCAATACTTCTTCATAAATTCCAGTGGCACACCGTTGCTCCCCTGCAAATTCAAAACAGTCGCCATCACAGATTTCTTCCACTAAAACCGTGAAAGCGGGGAGTGCTGGATTCAATATTAATTGTACTATACTATCGCAGCCCTGGTAACTGGTGAAAAACATATCATACACGCCAGGCCCAAAAAAGAACTGGCCATCGGGCGCTTCATAAGTTTCGCCAAGACAAATGGTATCTGTGACTGGTATGGTCACGATGTTCATTACGAGGACTGGAATACAATTTGGTGGTGAGACATTCCCGCACCCAGCATCAGCCTCCACACAAACAGTATAAAGACCAGTTGCATTCCAGGTAATGTCTACCGTGCTCAATCTATTTTCATTGATAGTAGGGCCTGATGGATCAACCGTCCATATATATTCTGAGATAGTCGGGTCAACTGGCACCAAATAGTTGGTCGTTGCGCCGGGACAGGAAGTTGCATCGCCGGTCAGTGGTTCTGGTGGTGGGGGTGGGCCAGTAAAGGCAGGAGGGCCAATGCCTGCACTGCCTGCAAACTGGATTTCAAAACCAGCGCCATTCGTGGTGATATTATCGGAGATGATGTAATAAGTGACCCCAGCTGTGATGTTTACCGTTGGTTGCCATTCTGTTAAACCAGGCACACCAAAAGTTGCCATGGGAGTTGACGAAATGCCCGTTTCTACAAATGGGCCAGGAGGTGTGATCGGCCCTGAGTAATCACAGGAAACGACAGTCGTGTTCGTTCCACAAGGGCATTCATCTCCATATAGTGCAAAATCAAAATCAGCCGAAAGCATATCAGGGACAATCATCATTTCAAATGTGCCGGACGAGGTGCATTCAAACGAAAACCAATAGGCATCATGCTCATTGGTAGCCAAACAAGAACAGGAATTTAATTCTTCAAAATTGCCATTTCCAGAATTAGAAGGAACTGTTACTGGGATTGGTCCCAAGAGCGGGATTGCAGTACAGCAGTCTTGCTGGGCTGTCATTTGAAACTCCAATAAAAGGAACACAATAGTGAAAAAGTAAAATTTATTCATACAGAATTAAGTTGGCGTCGGCTCTGCTGGATTGTTACTGGCCGCTATTTCTAAAATCTTGTTTGCTTAATACAACCGTTGCCAAACAAGGTTTTTACATTATAATTTTGGGAAATATTGAAAATGAATCACAAAATTAGGGAATTGAAAAGAAGTGTTAGAATATATTTTGAATTACCTCCATCACCTTTGTTCAATAGGTGACAGTTTGGTGGAATGTTTGGTGGCTAATTACAGATTTGTACTTTTGAAACCAATGAAATTCTACCCTGATGTAGAAACGGTAAAAAGTATAGACTATGATGAGTTCTGGATAGCAATCTTATTGTCCCGTTAGGGACGGAACATGGGTAGCCAAGCATTTGCAGGGGTTTTTCGTCGTGCCGTTGGTACGCAACGTGGAAAATGTTACGTACCTACGGCACAAAAAATACCGTTGGTTTGGCATTGCTACCCATGTTCCGTCCCTAACGGGACAATCAAAGGACTGAAACCGCCATAAGCTCTTGATTGTCAATGATTATCCAGAACTCACGTTAGATTCATACTACTGGACATTAGACAATTAGACGATAGACATTAGACGCCATTAATTCCATAAGTCATTGATTTTTATAAATTTATACGTTTGAAATAGCCTAATGTCTAAAAATATATCGTCTAATGTCTAGTAGTATGCGTTAGATTAAACCGTGGCTATTATAGTTTAATGTTTTGCGGGCCACTCTCTACTTTGAAAGATAACGGGCAAGGGTGAAAACACTATTATATTTACCATTTGACCCATTAATCCCCCCCATCCCTGAAGTCCCAGCCACCACAATTTTTCCATCGGCTTGTATAGCGACCGATAATAACATATCATTATTTGCATTTATATCTGTTATTATTTGTCCGTTTCGCCCAAAACTGACATCTAAAGAGCCATCCTGATTGTACCGGGAAATAGCAAAATTCCAATTTGTATCTATCCTGGTATGTCCTACTACAATAATTTTTCCATCAGCCTGAAGGGCAACATCTAAAGCTAAATCACTTGACCCTCCAGAGGGAGAGCTACATTTACCACCCGTTCCAAAACGATTTTCTAAGGAACCATCTTTATTATATCTAACCAAGGCAACATCCATAGTCATACCAACCCATGTTTGTCCGACAGCAATAATTTTTCCGTCGGGTTGCAGCGCCAAAGAAGTACTCAAATCCTTGGTATTGGTGAAATCAGTCATCACCTTGCCATTAGCGCCAAAACTGTTGTCTAAATTGCCATTTGATCGATATTGGGCTATGGCAAAATTGGCATTTGTAAACATACCATCTGAAGACCCTCCCACGATGATCTTGCCATCAGGTAGTAAGAGTACAGCTCTCGCCCAATCTAATCCTGACGTAAAGTCAGTAAGTAATTTACCTGACGTCCCAAAATGATTATCCAGAGAGCCATCTTCGTTATACCTCGTCATTGCAAATTGACCACTTTTCTCATACTTAACACTCCCCGCCGCAACAATTTTTCCGTCGGACTGGATAGCAACTGACCTTATCACATAATCACCAAATCCCATATTGAACTCGGTAACCACAAGACCATTGTTCCCAAAAGTAGAATCTAGTGAACCATCTGAATCATAGCGGGCCAATGCAAAGTCATGAACAAAGTTCGGATTCTGAGAATATCCTGCTGCCACAATCTTACCATCGGATTGCAGTGCTATCGAAAATAAATGATCCTCAACAGAGCCAACCTTCGTAGTTACTATACCACCTGAACCAAAAGTTTCATCCAATGAACCGTCCGGGTCAAACCGGGCCAAAGCAAATTCTTTAGCTTCTGACCTACCTGCCACCACAATTTTCCCATCGGGCTGTATAGCACAAGTAGAGGCAAAACCAATAAAAGAAGTTTTTACCAAGCCATTTTTTCCAAAGGAAGGGTCTAGCGTTCCTGCCTGGGCAAATAAGTTGAAAGCATTCAAAGTAAATAGAATGGTCAAAAGGAGATTGAATCTTTTCATTGTGTTTTGGTTAGGGAATGGCGAACGAATATTGCAGCGCGAGAAAGTTCATCAAAGTTAATAGAGGTCATGTCTCTATTTAACTCAAGTTGCGATGAATTCAATTTTTGGCAAACTCAATGTATCGCGAATCCCCAGATTCGCTGTCTTAGAATGCCAACGGGCGAATCTGGGGATTCGCCATACATTTTTCATCGCAACTTGAGTTATTTAAATATTTTGATGCTCACCCGGCCATTGGCAGTAGATATAACAATAAAGTAAACACCTGTTGGCAATCCGTTCGGCAAAGTAATGGCTTGATAATGTTCACCTACATCCAACCTTTCATTTTCCATAAAAGAAGTTAATGTTACACCATGAAGATCTACCAACTGAATAGAAACGGACTCTTTTTGATTCAGTGTAAATCTCAGGGTGGCATTTTCTAAAACAGGGTTGGGATAAATCCATACGGAATTATTTAAAATGGAAAAATCCAGTACACCAATAACTAGTTCTGAAAGATACCGGGCAAGGGAGAAAGCTTCGCCGGAAGATCCTGTTGCAACAATTTTTCCATCAGGCTGTATGTGAATCTGTGTTGCAATATTATTACCGTCATCAAAGTCAGTAGTTAATTGTCCATTCGTCCCGAAACTATCATCTAAAAAGCCGTCCGGATTATATCGAGAAATAGCAAAATCCGCATTTGTACCATTCCACATCCATCCTGCTGCCACAATTTTTCCATCGGGCTGAATAGCAACATCTAATGCTTTAGCATTTGGTGAATCAAAACAGGTGATGTTCATGCCGTCCACTCCAAAACTATAATCCAAGAAGCCATCTTCGTCGTATCGAGCCAAGGCAAAACACCAATCTGAACCATTATACATATATCCTGCTGCGACAATTTTTCCGTCAGGTTGCAACACAGAGGAACTAGCCAAATCTTTACCGTCAATGAAAAAATCAGTTATCATATGGCCATCTATGCCAAAGGTGCTGTCTAAAGTACCATTTGGATGGAACCTGGCCAATGCAAAATTGGAATTCTCGGTAGCGAAATCGGAATAACCTGTTACGACAATTTTACCATCGGGTTGTAAAACGACAGATCTTCCCCAGTCTCTTCCTGGCGAAAGGTCGGAAACTAAACTCCCTCCGGTTCCAAAATCATCATCCAGCGTGCCATCTTCGTTATATCTCGCCACTACAAATTGACCACTCACCTCGAAATCGAAATCGAAATAGCCTGCTGCAACAATCTTTCCGTCAGGCTGTATGACGACTGATCTTGCTGCGTAATTTCCTGAACCATAAGTGAAATCTGTAACTACAATACCACTGTTACCAAAATTTGTATCTAAGGAACCAGTTGAATAATATCTGGCCAATGTAAAGTCAAAATATTCGCTTGCATTTTTTGAAAAACCTGCTGCTACGATTTTCCCATCTGTCTGTAGGGCTATCGAATATATTCTATCGTCAACCGATCCAACGCTTGTAGTCACTGTGCCATCGGATCCAAAAGTATCATCCAATGTACCATCCAGATTAAAACGTGCCAACACGAATTCATAATCAGAAGTCCATCCCGCCAGTACAAATTTTCCATCTGGCTGGATAAGGGAAGTAGTGATAGAGACAACAAGAAGGAGTGTTGACTAAACCGTTTGTTCCAAAAGTGGGGTCCAGGGATCCATCCTGGGCAGATAAAGTGCTTGCCATTATTGTAAAAAGAACAGTAAGAATTAGAATAAATTTTTTCATGGTATTCTGATTAGGCGGAAAGGTTTAGCAAGTTTTTAATTTTTTATAAATTTCTTAGCCGTCATCTTACCGTTTCCATATATTTTAAGAATATAAAACCCATTAGAAAGGTTACTTGTCTCGATTTCAATTTTATTTGAGTTAGGATGTTTTAAACTTTTGACAATTTGCCCATTTGCGGAAACAACATCAAATTGTAATTTACCTATTCCAAATTGTTCATTCATTTCAACTGTCAGGATATCTGAAACTGGATTAGGCATTAAATCAATCATATTGGAATTCGATAACTCGAAAGTAGGGGTAAGGTCAAAATTCCATTTGTGGATTTGTCCATTTGCCGTAGGCCAAACATTATTACAGCACGCACCAACACCATTTTCTTTGTCGATAAAATCAATTGAAATCAGGCTTGTATAATCTATGATTTCCCAATTTTCTCCATAATCATAGGTAACCGCAGTTCCTTCACTCCCCCATCCAAAATTATTGTGCCCTACCATAATGAAAATACCATCACTTTCTGGGATATAATGAGTAGCCGCAGCAGTAACTCCCGAATTCCCTCCTACCCAGTTATCCCCTCCATCTGTTGTCGTAAAATTTACCGCTGCAACATTGTTAAATGTTGCAAGTTCTTTATCCCCTGCAACCATAAATGTATTCTCATCCTTCATGGCTACATTAGTGGCCATTAAGCCAAGTCCCACCAATGGCGTGTCATGTCTCGACCAGTTATAACCTTTATCAGTACTTAACCAATACGTTCCTTTAAATGTACCGATAATGATAGATTCATCACTATAATCATAGGAAGAATTTACGGAATATAGAAATGCGGGGAGAAACTCTGCTGGATCCTTTGATGGCAAGGAAGTACCTGCTGGCTGATCCCAACTTTGCCCTCCAACATGTGTCCAGCTACCTCCTCCATCTGAGGTAAGGCTCATTACTGGGCTATTCGAAGAATCGTAACCAAGAACCCAACCTTCTTCATCATTAAAAAAATGTATGGCGTAACAAACATTTGAGTAAGCTTCAACTTTATTCCAACTTTGACCTCCATTAGTAGTTTGAAATAAGCCTGCTGCATCTAAAGCAATAAACGCGTTCATACTATCTATTGGTGAAATATCCCATCCGTAAGTTGACACACCTTCTTGAATCTCAGTATTTATCCAAGTGACACCATCATCAACAGACCTATGGACTTTTGGAACCTGATTGACAGGAGGAAAAGCATCAAATGTTGAAATGGCCCAGATAGAATAGTCCGGTGCCATTTTGATTGACCACACCCTGTGGTTTTGTGGAATAAGATCATCTCCCAATGATTCCCATTGAGCAGATAAATTAATGTTGAATAATAGAAAAGAAAAGAATAAAATGAAGGGTAAAGATTTAGGTTTCATCATTTAAGTTTTTTGATTATGTAGTGCGAATCCCCAGATTCGCCCATTCGATAAGTGAAAACTAAGGTTTCGTAAGTAGGTGGAGTTAAATAATCGACACTTTTGACGAGGTTACCTGCCTACCGGCAGGCAGGTTTTTTCGTCAGACAAGGCAAAAAAAATTAGCATAGCCATAGCTACGGTCATTTTTTTTAACAAAGTATGGCGGAAA
>JAJCYI010000024.1 GCA_029263015.1 Saprospiraceae bacterium
GCAGATGTCAGCGCTTTTTTATACTTTTGTACAGAAACATTTTTATGGGTTGTTTTCTGTCAAAGGAAGCGACCCTTTTTTGTTTTTTCAAATTTTCAAACAACTTTTTTCCGCTCGCTTTAAAAAGTGTACGGTAGAGAAGAAAAGAAAAAACCTATATCGAGAGCCAATATCGTCTCTATTTTTGTTTGTGCCCTTTTCTCCTATCTGGTGAAAGTGACAAAACAGGAATCCACGATGATAGAAGGGAAGTGGAAATCCGTATAGACGATTTTCATGTTCAGCGTATCCTTTGACGGGGTGAATTTGCCGTATAATACCCCCCAATACTCTGCGGCTCCAAAGTTATCAGCATTGCATATCAATTCACCATAAGGAAGCCCTTTGGGGGCAAGGCTGTCACCCTCCGGCGATCGGTAGTAATCCATATCAAAACTGCCACCGACCCACCAACCAGGGTTTGGGATTTCATTGTTGATGTTATCGTTTGCTTTTATCTTCGCAATGCCCCCCTCTATCTCCACGATCTTGAAGAACAAGGTATCCTCACAGATGCAGCCATCCAGCACGGCGTACCATTCATCTTGAGCCAGTTCCCTGCAAAAGCCGTATGCACTGTGCTTACCTTCTGGGCATCCACAATTGCCGTCAATATGTTCGTATCCGTTTTCGCACATGATCGAGGGGGGATCGTCGTCGCAGCAGCCCCAGGTGCCGGATACCAAAAAGAGCAGGAATGCCGAAAACAATACTTTATACTTATTCATAACCATTGTTAGTTTCTTCTGAAAAGGACACCACTTTTCCCAGTATTGGAAAAAGTGGTGCGAAATGAAAAAATCAGTTGGGGACAAATATTTTTAAAGTCTTCCTCTGTCCCTGTCCCACAAGGTGGACGAAAAAGATGCCTGAAATGCTGCTTATTCCCTTGTCCCTTAAGAACTGTTTAAAGTTATTTGGGAGGACAGCCTCTTTTCCTCCGTAAATCATCCTGCCGTTGAGGTCAAAGATGAAGATTTCCTCTGGCTCAAAGACACCTTCTTCCTCGGCTTTGATTAGTGGATGCTCGGTTTCAAGATACCCTTCGACCGCATCTGTCTTACCCGTCTTTTCAGGGTATCCTTGAACAGAGGTCGGCACCGCAATGTCCATGATGCCATCATCGGGTGGAATGATAAGACCATGTATCTCGTTACAGCCAGCTTCGATTTCCGTCCATCCATATTCGGACGGCATGATCACTATGTTGGAAAAGGGGTCTTGTGGGAGGTTCCAAGGTGCATAAAGCCCCAAGACGCCACCGACTTGGTTAGCGAGGTTCTGTGTCGAATTGGCAAGATCGGACTCAAGGGAGCCATAGACCCAGTTGCCGATCTTATTGGTGCAGCATACTTCCGAGCCGCCAGCAATCCTACCACCCTGGACAATCCCAGTTAGGTAAAACTTCGACTCAATGCCAGAATAACTGAACCATTTCCTCTTCCCCCCAACCCGCTGGTTAGTAAAGCTGAAAACGTTGAGGAAAGTAGGGGTGTTAGGGGGCATGTTTATGACGGTAGGTGGTATATTATAGGCCAGCGTACCGTCAACCGTAACAGTCTCGCAATCGCCATATTCCCAGATGGGCTGACCGATGAGTTGCTGGATGTTGCCTGCAAGGTCATTCACCATATTGGTCGTAGGGGTAGTGCCGGAACTGCCTGCAAGGTAGAACTGGGCAATGTCTGCGGCCACGTCAATCAAGTCCACGAACCATTCCGAGTTGGCACCCGAGCTGCACTCTGCCTCTGCACGGATCTCCCCGGCATCCAATACCTGTATCGGTTCACCGCTCATGTGCATTGTAACCACACCGATGTCCTGAGCCCGGGCTTCCGCCGTCCTGTCGTTGATGCTGTTGCCGAGCAGTTCTCCGTGCACAACGGCACGACTGTCATATCGGTAAAAGAGGTGCAGCCTTTTTTCACATTCGCAGTCCCTTGGCACCTCACTGTAGTTGGTGCAGAGGAAATTGTAAGCAAGCTGTCCCATGTGCGGGCTAACAAGGGTACTGTCCGCAACGGAGTAACTATAGCTCCTGTGAGTGCCACCAGCCTTCCAGCCTTCGCTCCAGGCATAGTGCCATTTGGCAGCCCCTTTGGTGTTCCTAAACCACCAGTAGCGACTATGACTGCTCCAAGGCACCTTAATATCACCATTGGGACCTACCGATTCCTCGTGGACATGTTTGAGGATGCCGTTCGCCAATAAAGCTGGGGTAGCTAATTGGGTGGTATTGAAGACAAACTTGCAGAGACAGTCATCTCCTGATGGCGGGGGTGGAGGAGGTGGTGGCAGGACAGGACCACCATCGGTCTGGAATCTTTGGCCTCCGTAAAAATATTGCTGGATAAAAGCAATTTTTTCGTAGGGAGACACCGTTTCCAATTCCTCAAGGAACTGGCTCAGGGGCACTTCGGGATCTAAGGACTGGAAATCCGTTATTGCCCGGAACATCCGGTCGGAGACTTCAATCCCGTAGGTGCTTGCGTCACCAGCCCCAGTACTAAACGTTCCTACAATGGTAGGTTCTCCGCAATCATCGTTCATCTCAATTTCGTACAGCTTTTCGGGTGGGAGGTTAGGAATCAATATCCCATTGCCAGAAAGAGTGGATTGTTGCAGATGCGATTCGTCCAATGACCTGATAGTCAGTCCCTCAGAAGCTATTGCGTTATCGAATTCGAGATATACTTTAGAGTATCCCTCATATTGAATGACTGCCTTTGCGATCAGTTGGGGAGGGGAGCAGTAAACTTCCGAAAATTTCGGGTGGAGTGGTTCTTCTTCTTGCCCGAAAAGACTCAAGGCAAACAAGAACATCAGCATGGTTAATTGGATTAGTTTCATTAATTGTGTTTTTTGGTTTGCTGCCAGTACACCTGTCAGCCCGTGTCGGAAGTGGTGTCCGTAAAGTTTAGACCACTTTTAGAAATCGAAGAAAAGAAATCATAAAAATTGCCTTGTTGATTTTATTTGTCCCTTACTAGTTGTTAGGGCTATTCTATCTTCCATATTGGTTTCGGGTCAAATATAATGACAGGGTCAATTAGAGAAAAGAAAAAACTAGCAACCGTGTAGGTTGAATTAGTAACTGTGTAGAAAGAAATGGAAGATGAGTAAAAACAGCCAGTCGGACAATGAAAGAGAATAAAATAACCAATAGCTATTTTGGGAGGCTTTGAAATCTCTTGACGCCGTTGGTCTTATCTCTTTTCCCTCCTTTTTTCCTACTGCATAATTACTCCTAACTTTAGCACTTAATCTTCATGGGTTCTATTTTGGTAAAAGCCGGCAGTTCGCCGAATTAAAAAATAGTCCCACCCACCATTTTTTGACCTATGCCGAAATCAGGAAAATTTGGAACATTCGGAGGCGTATTTACACCTTCCATCTTAACCATTCTTGGCGTAATCATGTATTTGCGGCTCGGCTGGGTTGTTGGGAGTGCGGGAACGCTCACGGCTGTATTCATCATCATTTTAATGGCGCATGTTGTGTCCATTACCACTGGGTTGAGCGTGTCTTCCATTGCAACGGATAAAAAAATAAAAGCAGGTGGCATTTACTTTATGCTGTCCCGGAGTTTGGGTTTTCCAATTGGCGGTGCGATTGGACTGACACTGTTTGTTGCAACAGCTTTGAGCATTGCCCTATATTTGATTGGTTTTGGCGAAAGCGCATTATTTGTACTGAAGGATTTCATTGGCATTGAAGAAATAGGCATCAACCACTTGCGGATTGTTGGTTCGCTGGCTTTGCTGATGATCGTCACGATAGCTTTCATCAGTACGAGTATTGCTATCAAAGCGCAGTATTTGATTCTGGGGGCGATTGTGCTTTCCTTGGTTTCGATATTTTTTGGAACCAGCGAGGGCAAGGGATTTGATTTTTCGGAAGTGCCAACAGGAGAGGTCAATTTTGCGGTATTGTTCGGGATATTTTTTCCGGCGGTTACAGGGTTTACGGCAGGCGTGGCGATGTCAGGAGATTTAAAAGACCCCAAAAAGTCCATTCCATGGGGGACGATGCTTGCTGTGGCGACAGGTCTAATTGTTTATTTGGGCTTAGCTGCATTCATTTTTTATTCCATTCCGATTGCTGAATTACAAAACAACAATAATGCGCTGGTTGAATTTGGCTGGATACCACAATTTGTGATTGCTGGTATATGGGGAGCGACTTTGTCTTCCGCTTTGGGCGGCATTTTAGGGGCGCCCCGAATTTTGCAGGCCATGTCACTCGACCACATCACACCGAAGATATTTGCCAAAGGCAAGGGAAAGGAGAATGAACCAAGAAATGCGCTCATCCTCACTTTTGTATTGGCAGAAGCGGGAGTTTTGATCGGAGAACTTGATGTGATTGCCGAGGTGGTGGCCATGTTTTATTTGGCGGCCTACTTGTTTATCAATTTGTCCGGATTTTTGGAACAATGGGCCAGCCCCGATTTCAGGCCAACATTTAAGATCAATATCTTTATTCCCCTATTTGGTGCGGTGGCTACTTTATTGTTGATGATTCAACTCAATATTGCCGCTACCATTGCTTCGGTCATCATCATCCTGCTCATTTTTCTTTGGCTTACGCGAAAACAATTGGAGTTGAGATCGGGGGATGTTTGGCAAAATGTGTGGAGCTCGATTGTCAAATTTGGACTGAAAAGCCTGAACAAAGGCGACGTTCACAAACGGAACTGGGAACCCAATATCCTGCTTTTTAGCGGTGGCACACAAGCGAGGCCGCACTTGTTGGAGTTCAGCACCTCCATTGCCGGAAGGAACGGCATGATTTCCAATTTCGACCTCATCGAAGACACGCCTGCCCAAATCCTGTTCCCCAAGCAGAAGCAGTCGATTTTGAGCGAGAACCCTGCTGACGATGCTATTTTTTACCGAAGAAAAACATGCAATAACATTTATGAAGGCATAGAGACCATCGCCAGTACCTATGGGTTTTCAGGAGTTGAACCCAATACCGTTTTAATGGGCTGGACGAGGAATACCAAACGGCCCAAGGATTTCTCCAAGATGACCAATATTTTGCACCAGTTGGATTATAATGTGCTGTTTTTGGATTATGATAAAAAAAGAGGTTTTGGCCAAAAACACAGCATTGATGTGTGGTGGCGTGACCTCAGCCAGATTAGTTATTTCACTGTGCAGTTGGTAAAATTAATGAATGCGTCCCCCGATTGGGCGGCAGCCGAAGTACGGTTTTTATATTTTGACAATGAAAACAACGAAAAGGCTGTTCTCGAAAAGGAAATGCAGAAACGGATTAGTGAACTCCGAAAAAGCGTAGAAATCAAAGTGGTCAATAACCCATTAAAAGACAAACCATTTTATGAAGTGGTGAAAGCCAATTCTTTTGAGGCAGACCTGATAATCTTGGACCTACCGGATTTGGGAAATGGAAAAGTGAAGGATTTTGTTGAACAAACCAATGAATTGCTGGACGTGCTCGGTACCACTTTGATTGTGAAAGCCTCTTCCAATTTTTATGAAGAAAGTGCCTTTAATTCCACATTGGAAAAAAAGTATGCTTCCAACAATTCGACCTTATTGAAGGATGCTGTCGATCCAGAAAGCAGCATTCCATTGGGAAACTGCAATTTTGATCCTTTGGACAAATCCATAAGCAGCCTCGACGAATATTTGCACCAGTTGAACCTCCAATTGGGGACAAGTATTTATTCTGAATATGTTAAGGTGTTGAACACCTTTATTTCTCTTTTGAAAGAGGGTGCGGGAAATTCGGTTATGCACCAAAGAGCGGTGTCCCTCATTGAAGATGTAAAAGAAAACCGGCTCGGCAAAATTTCCAATAATTTGTCTAACTCAATAAATAAACAACTTGGGAGTTTGGGTAATTTTATTGAACGGTTGCCACAGAAATTGGTGCGTGCTTATTCAGATGAAGAACTAAACCCCCAGTTCGGAGATTCAGAAAAAGTACTTAAATTCAAAAGGTTAAAAAAACGATTCCCATTTAAGCCCAAATCGAATATTCAGTTGACCAGGGTCAGCCGACATCATTTCCAAAACAACTATCTTGTACATTTTGAACGAGTGCTGCAAACTTTTGGCGGGAGTGCAGTTTTGTTTAATTCAATATTGAAAAAATGGTCAAATTCAATTGGTGAAGTAAATTCTGCCACTGAATGGATGGCTCAAATTGAGCAATTGGAAGTATTGATTGGGCAGTCTTTGCACCAGGAAAAAAATCGGTTTATCCAAGAGCTGAATGTGCTGGGCCGCAAATTCTGCAACAGCGTAATAAAAGACGTTGATAAATTAAATAATGAAAAATTGCCCCTCCTGGAAACAAATACTCGCCGGGGTTCTTTTGTCAAAACGGTCAAATCAAATATCACCCATTACCCTGAACAATGGCGGCAAAATACGGTGTACCTGAACAACCAAGTGCTGCTGAATTTGCATTTGCAAGAATTAAAAAATAGCGTGTGGCCGGTTATTTTGCAGGTAAAAGAAGACATCGTTGAAAAAATGCTCGTACCGAGTAACTTATTGTTGGCAAGTATTCATGGGGAGGCTGAAGAATTCACCGAGGCCCAGATTGAGGATCATGGGAATAAATTGATCGAAGTCGGCGCTGCTATGAACATCGACGAGGCGGTGAAAGATTTGATGTTTAAAATTGATAAACAGGTCGCTACCTTTTGCAAGGAAACGGAGATTATCCCTCCGCGCCAGATGGAGGATTTTGAAGCCATGCAAATGGAAATTATCGCCGAAAATATCGACGTAAAAAAGGTGACAGAATATCTGCTTGACAACGAAATCGTCGTCGGACTAAAATCTTCTTTACAAACCGATTTTAACGAAATAAAATCAGAACTTTTAAAAACAGAAAATGCACTGCGCTTGCTCAAGTACTGTTTGGCATCAAGTCAGTCAGAGAACAAGTTGCTTTTGGAGGAAGTAAAGGTGCGGGTCGGCAATCAATTTACAGAAAGTCGGCAGCAATTGGAAGATATTGGTGGTCGTCTGGAAAAGCAATTAGAAAACACCTCTGGCTTGTTGGACGACCTGTTGAAAGACGACACCATCATCAGTCGAGCTGGCCACATGGATGGTATTATCCGAAAAGACCTGGCTAGGAGTGGCCTCAACCGTTTTACAGAAGTCATTAGTCGTTTTATCGAAAATGCCAACAACCGATTAGATAACGGGGTTATAAAATTGCGTGACCTATGGGCAATTTCCGATCACCAATACCGAACCAAGTCACTGCAAAACCCCCATGCCCGGGCGGCCAATTATGTGGATAAAGTGGCTTTGCAACCTAGCCTGGAAAAACAAATCCCTTTCTTTTACAACCAGTTATTTACTGGAAAACATTCTGCACCATCGAAGCCTTTGGACAACAGGAAAGCAGAACTGACCGCTGCCGAGAAGGCCATTAATCGTTTTAATCATGGAAACAGTGGTGCTATTTTATTTACTGGTGAGCCGCTTTCAGGCCTTAGTTATTTATTGGAAAACGTGACCAATTCGCTCGTTCATAAAAAGGTCATTTATATAAAACCCCCTTCTCGTCACAATCGTAAACCGGAGAAACTGATCCACGAAGCGTTGGTGTTTTCGACAGGGATGCACCAGGAAACAGCAATTATTTTAAATAAACTGCCGGCAGGTTCAGTGCTTGTCTTTGAAGATTTGGAACTTTGGTGGACACGCCGGAATGGTGGTTCGAATTTTATTCTATTTATCAATAATTTGATTGCCCAGTTTGGGCACCGAATATTGTTTATTGTTAGTTGCAACATTTATTTTTATCACCATATTCGACAACATACAAACTTGGATGCCAACCTCCTGGACACCATTATGATAAATCCGTTGTCAACTCAGGAAGTAAAAGGCATCGTTCTAAAAAGGCATGACAGCGGCGGGATGACTTATTTTTGGAACGGGAAATCGGAACAAAACCTCGGCCTCCGGGATCAAAACAAACTCTTTAAGAGGCTTACTGCCGCATCGGAAGGCCATATTGGAATGGCGCTGCATTTATGGCTCGGAAATGTAACGGCAATAGAAGACAACAAACTGCACCTTGGAGGGGTGGAACTCAGCGACATTCCACCAGTTTTATCAGCGGAATGGGAGACCATGCTATTACAGGTTTTGTTGCATAAAAGATTGACTTTCAGGCGTCTAAATAGTATTTACGAACCACAGAAAGAGGAAAAGACGAAGCGTGTCTTAGATAGCCTTTTGCGGACAAATTTATTAGTAGAAACGGCTGGGAAAACGATCAAAATAAACCCTTTTGTGCTGCCATATTTGATTAAATATTTTAGGCGGAATGAGCTGGTTTAGGGTTTGGAACAAAGGTGTCGGACACTTCGAAAGTGTCCGACACCTAAAATCATAAAATATGGAATTCGACAACATACCGACAACCCTGCTTATCGTGCTCCTCATCCGCGCATTTTGGATTGTGGTTGTTTTTGGTTTCATCCAACACATCCTGCTCAAAGTTATTCGGCATGAACGACTGCATGATTTTGTAAAATTTTACAATCCATTGTTTCGAAACGTGGTGTGGATGTTATTTGCGATAAGCGTAATTTTTCATTTGGCAAAAATCAACCCGACGGTATCGCTTGCGGTGCTTGGGGTCATACTTGCATTGGGTTGGCAGTCGATTCGAGACTTCGTTCAGGGTACGATTTTCCGTTTCCAAAAAGGAGATATTTTAGGGCAACAACTTAAAGTGAAAAATTACAGTGGAGTGGTCAGTAAAATGCACAATACCAAGATCGAGCTGTGTGCAAAAAATGGCGAAATCATGCAAATCCCATATAGCCGCATTATTTCGGAAGTTACTACTAAGCCAGCGACTACCAAGCATCTAAAAACGGGCAATGTGATTGTCGCCCTGCCTTTGGAAAGCAATGTGGAAGAGTCGAAAAATAAATTGAAAGAACAATTGTTGAACATGCCTTGGGTCGTTTCCAGCAAAGGTGTGACCATCGAAAACCTGAAACCTAAAAATGGAAAGCAACAATTTAAGATCGCTTTTTCAACGCTGAATACTGAATATGTTGAGCGGGTTAGGGAGTTGTTAATGGTGAACGGTGAACGGTGAATGGTCAATCGTATTTAGGGGTTTACATTCACCATTCACCATTCACCATTCATCACTCATCACTCCTTCTTCCTCAAATGGAAAATCACTTCCTCACCAATCAGGTCCCATTTGTCGGATGAGTATCTTTTCATCTTAAATTCCTGGACATCATCCTCTCCGTTATCGGCGTCCCACAGGTGAAATTTTCCATTTTCCATTTTCCAGTGGAGGTCATTGGCGTGGATGCGGACTTTGCCGGTTTTCCCCAAATGGACTTCACCATCATTTTGAAATTCAGCAGTGAAATGGACATTTTCTAAAAAATCGGAGCTGAGGTCGATGCTCATTTCGCCAAGTGATTCACCAAGTTCAGTCATTCCTTCGGCAAAATGGCCCATGCCTTCTAAAAAGCTGCCGAATGCCTGTCCAAAATTGCTGTCCTCTCCCAATTCCATTTCTATACCTTTTTTGGCTTCAGCAAATTCTTTCTCAATTTCTTGGCGGGCTTTTTCCATTTCCCTGTTCACCTCATTTTTAGCTTTTTTTAATTCTTTTTTTGCCTCAAGCGCTTCTAAAGTAACTTCATAGGTTCCAACAAAATCATTTTGCATATGCTGGTCTATATTGCAGGCTGAGAAAATGGTAATTATTGAAATAAGCAGAAGGAAGTTTTTCATGTTACGTTGGATTTTGTGAATAATATGTATCCCCAATTGGAAGACACAGTTCCAAAAGAGCAGCATTCTCACATGATGTAGGTGATTATTTCGACTTATTTTAGCAAGAAATTGACGAGCAGGAAAAGCACCAGAAAAATCCAGAGCAGATCAAGGAAATGCCAATAAATGGAAAGCAAGCGGAGCTTCAGCCTTTTTTCAGGATCGGAAAAATAGACGAGGACGGTTATCGGTTCTTTCATGTTCCTTATAGCTGCCTGGTAAAACAGCCATAAAAAAGGAAGTCCCGCTATCACATGTGCAAAGTGAAGGCCGGAAAGGAGATACAGGTAGTTTGCACCATTGTTGGATGGGTCTAAAAATATGTCTTGGCTAAACAGTTGATTCCAGGCAATCACTTGCATGACAAGAAATAGTAGAGAGAGCAAAATGGTGTATAGTAGGTTTCTCTGGTATAAGGCTGTGTCATCTATTTGGTAAAATTTTTTGGCTTGCAGCATCGTCCAACTACTGGAAAGCAGGATCAATGTATTAAAACCAAAAAGCCAAGGGATCGGGATCGGTTCAACCCCTTTTTCAAATCTGCTGTAAACAAAAGCCGCAGACAAGGCGATGAACAGCCCAGTAATGGCGATGAGAAAAAGTACCAACATTACGTTCCACGGATGGAAGGAAAAATTGCGGTCGTATTCACTGTGTATATTGGGTTGCCGTTTGTTCTTCATTGTGGTTTTGCCAATTTAAGTAGTCGAGCCTAAATACTTTCCGTTTTTATCGGCTGCTTTTTCCATATAGCTGCGTTAATAAAAAGTTCACGTAGCCAGGCTATGCTCACTTTTTTTGCCTTGCTGTACGAAAAAATCAACTCGCTAAAATTCGGAAATTATTTAATCTCGACTACTTA
>JAJCYI010000025.1 GCA_029263015.1 Saprospiraceae bacterium
CAGATACGCTCCTCATAAAAAGACCAATTTTGAGCCTCCTTCAAATTTTTTGCAACAGAGCCGTATTTTGGCCCGGAACGGTTGAATGGATAAAGCATTTATGGCAAAGGTGCTTGAGAATGTTTTTTTCGTGGCCACTGAGCCGGTCACGATGGGGCAATTGAAAGAGACTTTTCAGATTGAATCGCCTGAAGGTTTGGCCGGGCTTGAGGTTGCGCTTGTTGATCTTAAAAAAGAATACGAAAGCCGAGGGCTTCAACTCATAGAAGTGGGTGGGGGGTATCTTCTAACAACGCAAAAGACGTATGGGAAATGGATTCAGCGTTATAAAACAAATGCCCCCGCTCAATTGACAGAAGAGGGGCGGGTGACGCTGGCGATTATTGCGTATAAGCAACCGATTAAGAGAAATGAAATTGAAGTGATTCGGGGGGTAGATTGTGAAAGTGTGTTGCAGACTTTACGAGCCTATGGATTGGTGACGGTTGCTGGAGAACTGGCGGGCGCGCATTTGTATTGCACCACTAAGAAATTTCTGACGCTTTATGGTTTGAATCAATTGTCTGATTTGCCGCCTTTGGCGAAGTCCTTGGGGTAAAGTTTAGGAAAAGACGGAGATCCACTACAGATTTTCGTATCATTCCAATTTTTGAGGGTCTTGCCGCCCCAAAATCCGAACGATAAGGATTTCGCCGTAGTTAATACGATAGTAGATCGAATGGCTTTCGTACACACTGCGACGGTACCCGGTGCGAATAGAATCAACTGCTTGCCAAAGGAGGGGGGTTTCAATCATCTCAGAAAACCGTTCTTTCATTCCATTAACGTAAGCCCGTGCTTGCTCAAACCCGAATTGATCTATTCCGTAATCAAAAAGGCGGTCTAAATCATCATCCGCTTCTTTGCTGAGCTTATAATTCAGCATTTTTCTTTTTACGTTCGATGACTGCTGCGATGATTTCATCCGGGGTTCTGCTACTCACACCGCTTTCTTCTCCCTTAATAAGAGCAGCGCGGATCGATTCAATTTCAGTACGTTCTTGATCGCGGCGGATCAAATCGCGCACATATTCACTATCATTTGTAAAACCCCCATCCGTTATGCGTGATTTGATCCATGCGCCTTGTTGCTCGGTAAGGGTGATCGTTTTTCTTATCGTTGCCATGATTTCCTCCAAGCCCTATGATTGATAATCATACTATTGGTGCAGTATAGCATAATAACGATGAGCCTGAAAAGGTTTAGAGCTTTGTGGAACTGGCTTCATAATGAGTGCCCATCTGTTTTGCGGCCATTATTAAGCGTTTATCGAGGGTCCATAGCGGAATTTTTGAAATAATTGCAGAGGCCAATAAATGTACATCGACAATGCCAATTCCTAATCCCATTAGATATTGCTCTTCGATAAAATATAAAATTTCATTGTGGTCTACGAGGTCGGCAAGAGGAAGGGCTTTTAAAAGAAGGAAGATGGTCCTTCTTTGTTTGAAGTTTCCACAGGCGAGTTCTCCGATGATTAAGGGGTGTGTTGTAACGAGCCCTTGTGTGAGCAAGGTCTTCAGATGAGGATTGCTTTTCCGAAAATGGTCAATCCATACTGCTGTATCGACAAGAATCATTGTTATCCGGCAACGGACCGTCTTCGTGGTATCGATTTAACGGCTTTTTCGGTGCCGCCAAGTTGAGCAAGGCGCTTACTGCTTTCCAGGGCAATGAGTGCTTCTAAGCCTGCTCTAACTAGGGAGGTTTTTTCGGAAATTCCTGAAAGTTGTGCCGCCTTTTCCAGGAGGGTATCGTCGATATTTAGTGTCGTTCTCATATGTATCAGTATGCATATTATATGCGTACTTGTCAATTCTAAAAAAGGAGCCTTAATGAGCCGATACGTTTTAATCAAGGCCCCCTTTCTTCCCGAGAGCTTGATTGGCTCTGTTGTGAAAATACAAATTCTGCAATATCATCAGAATTTTTGCAACAGAGCCGTGCTAAATGTTCAAAGGGAAAGCACTACACCAATAACTCCAGCCACTTTTCCGCAAGCTCATATTTTCGGGTTTTGTTGGAAGCCCCATGTTGGATGACAAACTCTTCTCTTACCCATTTTTTGCATAAATTTAGAGCACTACGAACATGAATCTGTAACAGAGTGGCAATTTCTCTTGTTGTGATAAACTTGCTTTCTTTGAAAAGCGACAAAGCTTGTCTCTGCCGCAGATCGAGCTCTCGAAGCAGCGCCGCTTGATCTGCCCCCTGTCCTTCTTGTTTAGCGGCTTCTGACGCTTTTACACGCACGTTGGCAAAGGCGTCAGCCATACCGGCGCAGAAATACACCACCCATTTTGAAATATCAGCCTCAGCTCGACCGAGGTAATAGTTATGGGACGCCCCGATCGTCAAGGCATCATAATACGCCTGTAGATCGCGTGCATAATACTCCTCCAGAGAATAGATCCCTTTTAGGCCATACCCTGATTTATGTAAAATGAAATTTGTGAGTAATCGAGCCGTCCTGCCATTTCCATCATAATATGGGTGTATTGTGGCAAACTGGTAATGAGCAATGGCAGCGGTAATGGGAACCGGCAACGCTTCTTGTTTCTTCTCATTATTGATCCAGCTGATTAAATCTTGCATAAGTGCCAGCACATCTTCAGCTTCTGGTGGCATATAAACGATCCCGCCACTGGAGCCATCCCTAATGACGTTTTGCCCCTCACGATAAGGCGTAGGAATCTCTTTCCCTCCCATCACTAGGCCATGGATGGTCTTGATCTGTATTTCTGAGATAAAGGGGTCGCTTTCTTTCACCAGGCGGTCTAAGTAATCAAGTGCCAAGTAATAGTTTCTAACTTCCCGTTCATCTCGCTCCCGGTTTGGGAAGGTTCCGCCCTGTATGACTTCGCCGACCTGCTCTTGCGTTAAGAGGTTGCCTTCTATCTGCGTAGAATAGTGTGTCGCGGTAAGCCGTGCCGATTCTCGTAGAGAGCTCAGGACATTTAGCGTGATAGGCAAAGCCGAAACCGCCTGTCGGGAGGCTTCAATCTCCATCAAAATCTTTGTCAGTGCGGGGGTAATCTCTAATTTGTGGGGGAATGTCATGATAGGGACTCTTGAACCTTTTGTTTTGAGTATTCTAACAAACTTCTGATAAAGTTCCAAAAAACTTCTTGTGATATGCAGATAATTTTGATTGGATCTTCTATGTTCCTTGAACGCTCAGCATCTGAAAAATAAAATAAAGGCAGTATCTAAAATGAATCAGATGGGATCAATTCTGAAAATCATGTTGGTTTCTGAGGGCCTGATCTTGTAATATTTGGGGGCTGAAGTCCAGTGCTACGAAAACGTACGTTAAGGATTGAGGTGCTAGGGTTTTAGTGGACACATTCTTAAGATTGAATGATCAATCATAGGGGAGGTGTTCAATGAGAAATAAGCAAAGAAGGCATCACACAAAAGAATTCAAAGAAGAAGCAGTAAAACTGGTATCGGAACAGGGCTATGCGATATCAGAAGCTGCTCGGAATTTAGGCATAAATCCTAATCTTCTGGGACGCTGGAAGCGGGAGATGGATATGAGTAGGAGTGCTTATTCAGGGTCTGTCAGCAGGGTGAATATGCAGGCCGAATTAAAACATCTCCGCAAGGAAAATAAGCGCTTGAAGCTGGACGCGAAATATTAAATGCGGCGGCAACCTTCTTCGCGAAAGAAAGGAACTGAGATATCAATTTATTGATACCGAAAAGAAGGTGTATACAATTGTCCTGTTATGTCGGGTGATGCGTGTGAGCCAAAGTGGTTACTATTCATGGCGGAAACGAGAGAAATCGACTCGGCAGATAGAGAAGGAGCATCTCATTCCAATCGTAAAAAAGGCATCTAAGGAGTTAAGAGGAACTTATGGCACTCGGCGTATTTCGGAAGAAAT
>JAJCYI010000026.1 GCA_029263015.1 Saprospiraceae bacterium
GCAGATGTCAGCGCTTTTTTATACTTTTGTACAGAAACATTTTTATGGGTTGTTTTCTGTCAAAGGAAGCGACCCTTTTTTGTTTTTTCAAATTTTCAAACAACTTTTTTCCGCTCGCTTTAAAAAGTGTACGGTAGAGAATTCTCAATTAAAAAATGGCCTTTTCACAAGATTACCTCGATTTCATACTAGAACAATTCTCTGAATTTGGCGAAGTCACCCACAAAAAAATGTTTGGAGGGGTTGGCTTTTATAAAGAAGGGTTGATGTTTGGCGGCATCATGGGCGGCTCATTGCATCTAAAAGTAAACGACAGCACCCGGCCAGAATTTGAAGCCCACGGCATGACGCCATTTTTTCATGGCCCAAAGAAAAAAGCCATGCCTTCCTACTATCAAGTTCCCGCAGAAATTGTGGAAGACAAAAGTGCCCTGAAGCATTGGGCCATAAAAGCCCACCAAGCAGCACTCAGCGCTAAGAAGAAATAGTTGGCTGTAAGACTTTAGATTTTAGACAATTAGACTTTAGATAACATGCGACAAAAATTATTGTGTAAATCATTGATAATCAATAACTATTCGTTCCGAACATCTATAGTCTAAAATCTATTTGTCTAAAGTCCAATATTTAACCTCAGCAATTTTGACAAAACGATTACTTACGAACCTCCACAGCTCTCAGCGGCAATGTTAATTTTGCAAAAAATTAACATGCATAAAATATTTTTCTCAACACTTCTTTTGGCGGTATTATTAACTGCCTGCAATTCAACAACTTCCGATACCGACTCCGCCGAACCAGCAGAACACCATCATGCTGATGGAGAAGATCAAGGCCACGTCCACCACGGCGCAAGTGATACGCCACAACAGGTTCATTACGAACAGGAAAAACACTTGCAAAATGTAAAGCAACTCACTTTCGGGGGCGACAATGCGGAAGCGTATTTCAGTTTTGATAATAAAGAACTGGTCTTCCAAGCCAACTATAGTGAATGGGGGACTGAATGCGACCAGATTTTTTACATGTCAATTGACAAAGGCACAGAGGGAGGCAAAATGCCGCCAATGGTCAGCTCAGGCAAAGGTCGCACAACCTGCTCTTTTTTCATGCCCGGCAATGAATCCATTGTTTATGCTAGCACACACCTCGGTGGTGATGCCTGCCCCGAAGCACCTCGTTTCGTAAATGGAAAATACGTCTGGGCGGTACACCAGGAATACGACATTTTTATAGCCGATAAAGCTGGGAATATCCAAAAACAACTGACCGATTCCCCTGGTTACGATGCCGAAGCGACGGTCTCCCCTGACGGTAAAAAAATCGTTTTCACCTCTACCCGTTCCGGCGACCTAGAGCTGTGGACGATGGACATCGATGGCAGCAACCAAAAGCAGGTAACCAGCGGACTTGGTTACGATGGTGGTGCTTTCTTTTCGCCTGACAGCAAACAACTCATTTTCCGTTCTTCCCGCCCCACAACAGAGGAAGCAATGAAGACCTACAAAGGTTTCCTTGCACAAGGACTTGTCCAACCAACTGCACTTGAACTTTACATTTGCAATGTGGATGGCTCCGATCT
Organism: Saprospiraceae bacterium; assembly: GCA_029263015.1. Lineage (GTDB taxonomy): Bacteria > Bacteroidota > Bacteroidia > Chitinophagales > Saprospiraceae > UBA6168. The sequence goes on from JAJCYI010000026.1 coordinate 1,583, forward strand.
CCACCAAGTGACCCAGCTGGGCGGTGCCAACTGGGCGCCCTATATGCACCCATCTGGCAAGAAAATCCTTTTCGCAAGCAACCACCACAGCGAGAGTGGCCGCCAGTTTAATATTTTCTCTGTCAACATTGATGGAACAGGCGTGGAGCAAATCACCTTCGACAATGCTTTCGATAGCTTCCCGATGTTTTCTTACGATGGTAAATACCTCGCTTTTTCATCCAATAGGAACAATGGCGGCACGAGGGACACGAATGTGTTTCTGGCTGAGTGGGCGGACTAATCCCGCTTTCGTTGCTGGTCTTGAAATGGGTATGATCCCCCTCGTTGTGTAGCTTATAAGATTCGTAAGTTTGCTGCATCTCGACGAGGGTTATACCCATTTTTACGTAAAGCGAATCCCCAGATTCTCACTTCTTTGCGAATCTGGGGATTCGCTTTACGTTTTGCATCAAAATTAAATTTCACACTTACCGAATATGACTAAATTAGGCAACTACATTCAAGGACAATGGGCAAATGGCGACGGTGATGGACAAGCAGTTTTTGATGCTGTGACTGGCGACATCATTGCTCATGCAACAACCAAAGGATTAGATTTTGGTGAAATATTGAAATACGGTAGAAAGGTTGGAGGACCTCCCTTACGGAAAATGACCTTTCAGGAAAGGGGCAATATGCTGAAGAAATTGGCGCTGCACCTCACCAAAAGAAAAGACAAATATTACCAAGTAAGCTACCGCACCGGAGCTACCAAACTCGATAGCTGGATAGATATTGAAGGTGGTTTCGGCAACCTCTTTGCCAACGCCTCCCTCCGCCGAAACTTCCCCAACCAGACCTTCCATGTAGACGGCGACCCGATTGACCTTTCCCGTGGCGAAAACTTCATGGGGCACCACATCATGGTGCCGAAGCGGGGCGTAGCCGTCCACATTAATGCTTTTAATTTCCCGATCTGGGGCATGTTGGAAAAATGTGCAGTCAACTGGATGGCCGGTGTCCCCGCAGTAGTGAAACCAGCCACCGCCACCTCCTTTTTGACCGAAGTTGTGGTCCAGGAAATTATTGAATCTGGCATTTTACCAGAAGGCGCTTTACAACTCATTTGCGGAAGCGCAAGAACGATCCTCGACACCGTGGAATCGCAGGATGTTGTTACCTTCACAGGCTCTGCCACCACTGGAAGGATGCTCAAAGCACACCCCCGCATCACCGCCGAGGCCGTACCTTTCAACATGGAAACCGACTCTTTGAATTGCTCTGTACTCGGTGAAGATGCTGTGCCGGGCACCCCTGAGTTCAACCTTTTTATCAAAGAAGTAAAAAGGGAAATGACCGTAAAATGCGGTCAGAAATGTACCGCCATCCGACGCATTATTGTTCCTGAGCAATTGGTGGAAGAGGTCCAGATTGCCCTCGGCAAAGAACTCTCACGGGTCACTATTGGTAATCCAGCAGTAAAGGAAGTCCGTATGGGCCCCTTGGCCAGCAGGGCACAAGTGACCGAGGTAAAAAACCAGGTAAAAGAACTCGCCAAGACCGCTGAAATCGTTTATGGCGACCTCGATAAAATAGACGTGATCGGTGCCGATGCAAGTAAGGGTGCTTTTCTCAGCCCAATCCTTTTGCTCGAAAAAGACCCGCACAAAAACATCGGCGTCCATGAAATAGAGGCATTCGGTCCCGTGAGCACCATTATGCCTTATAAAAACCTCGATGATGCCACCGAACTGGCCCGCATGGGCAAGGGTTCGCTTTGCGCCTCTATTGCCACTTTTGACGACAATGCGGCGAGGGAATTTGTAATCAGTGCGGCCAGTCACCACGGGCGCATTTTGGTACTGAACCGCGAAAGCGCCAAACGCAGTACCGGCCACGGTTCTCCACTACCAACACTTGTACACGGAGGCCCTGGCCGTGCCGGGGGCGGTGAGGAAATGGGTGGCATGAGGGGCGTCAAGCATTATTTGCAGCGCTGCGCCATCCAAGGTTCGCCAACGACCATCGGTGCCATCACTGGCATTTATCAGGCGGGCGGAAAAGTAGTGGAAACGCCACAACATCCTTTCAAATACCATTTTGAGGACATTAAATCAGGCATGTCCATTCTGACGCACAAACGCACAATTACCGATTCCGACATTCAGAATTTTGCCAACCTGAGCTGGGATGTCTTTTATGCCCACACCGACATCACTTCTTTGCAGGGGAGTATTTTTGAAAAACGGGCGGCACATGGATATTTCCTGCTGGCTGCCGCTGCAGGACTTTTTGTGCATCCTGCCAAAGGCCCTGTCGGTGCCAATTATGGCCTCGACGAATGCCGGTTCATCCGTCCCATTTACCACAACGATACTATTCAAGTTCGCCTGACCTGTAAAGAAAAAGTGGAACGCGACAGCAAAGGGAAAGAGCACCCTACCGGTGTGGTAAAATGGTATGAGGAAATATTTGATCAAGATGGCGAATTGGTGGCCATGGCAACCATCCTTACCCTAGTTCAGAAAAAATCTCCATTCCCTGAAATCAACAGGACTTACTTAGAAGAAAAATTCAACGCACTCACCGAATCCACCAAACCATCATGGGGCTTGATGACACCCCAGCATTTGGTTGAGCACATGGCGTATTTTATTCAAATAGCCCTGGGCAAAATTCCCTGCAAGATCACCACTCCTGAAAAATATCTTGAAAAGACACAAGACTCGCTTTGGAATTATCGCCCAATGCCCAAATCATTCGACCATCCGCTTTTGAAAAAAGGGGACACAGAGGATTTGCGACATGATAGTTTGGATGAAGCCAAGAAGGCATTTTTTGAATCCTATGATGAATTGGCCGCCCATTTCAAAGACAACCCGGATGTGGCTGTGCCGAACCCTGTTTTTGGAAATTTAGATGAGTATGGTTGGCAGTTGATGAACAGGAAGCATTATGCGCATCATTTTGAGCAGTTTGGGTTATGAGTTGCAAGTTGCAAACTTGCAACAACTGGGAATTTGCAACAACCGAGGTACAATATTTAAAATAATGACAATAAGTAGGTGAACTCAAATAATCGACACTTTTGGCGGCCTCTTTTTCCGCCATACTTTGTTAAAAAAAATGACCGTAGCTATGGCTATGCTAATTTTTTTTGCCTTGTCTGACGAAAAAACCTGCCTGCCGGTAGGCA
>JAJCYI010000027.1 GCA_029263015.1 Saprospiraceae bacterium
AAATTGAATTTTATATTTTCGTAGAATATAAATAATTATTCATTAAAAATTGATTACCAATCAATTACAAAACTAAATTTAAATTTATTGAATAGTAGAGTTTTTGCGTCAGTTTTTAGATTAAATTACAAACAAGTAAGTGCTGATAATCAATCAGTTATGGCAAAACAAGTCTAGTTTTTCCTATTTAAAAAGAACAAGTTTGAGTGGGTAGGTTATTTTTTTCCTACTCCCTTAAGATTACCCTCACGGAACACGTTATTGTGACGCTTGACCGCTTTTTTCAAACTCTTCCTAGAAGGGTATTCCATAGCAATATTGAGGGCTATGCCAATCCCCATCATGCTGTAGCTGATGCTGTTAACTTTTTTGGAGGAGCTACCATTTGATCTTATCAAGTTCGATGTGTAATAGACGAGGCCAGCTATGCCAATAGCTATGCCTGCGTCCTGAATAATCCGTTTTCTCTTATAACCTTTTAAAGCCTCTACCGCATGCTCATTGGTTATCATAAAAGGACGGACGCCTTTTCCATACCGGCCTACATTAAGCCACCTGTTGTTGTCAACCCTAAACTGGTAGGTTCTGAACATATTATCAAAGTCCCGTTCGCCCCGGTAATCGTCGGGGCGATAAATCCTGTTTTCTTTTCTGGTCTTTCTCAATTCAATTTGCTGGTCAAATTGCGCATGAATGGATTTTACCGGAGCAACATTGAAGACAAATAAGAAGGCGAGTATTTTTATGGTACCCATGGTTGTTGTAAGTAACAAAGGTTAATTATTTGGGTAAATTTTGAAGGTAAGATTTTTTCGATAGCTTTCTTGAAAAAATCAGTGCATAGCAAAGTTACGGACTTATTTTTTCGAGGAAAACCAGCCTGCCGGCAGGCAGGTAGCGGATAAAGATATTCTCAAAATACCCAAATAATTAGGCTTTGTTACTTAATTTAAGGAAGAGCGAAAAATATAGTCAGGCGCGTCATTTCTCGTATCTTTTAATTTGGTAAGCGGTCACAAACCTCAAGAACTTAACGACTTGTCCCGATCTTTCGGAAACTTGCCCCCAAGCCTGCACTATTTTCATCGAACTAAAATTTTACCCACCACCCCTGATTTCTTTTCTTTTATAAAATACAAGCCAGGAAGCCAGCCAGTGATATTTATATTAAATTGTTTCTCCAAAAAGGTCCTTGCATAAACCAGTCGCCCATAACTGTCGAATATATCAATGTCTTTAAAGCCAACAAATGGAGCCTCAATATAAAAGAAATCGGTAGCAGGGCTTGGGTATATCTTAAAATCATGGTCAGCAATTATTTCCTCATCGGCCACCACGGTACAAAACGAAGTATTGGGTTCGAGTTCAATAAAGCCCATCGGACTTAAGTCTTTTCCAAAAAAGCCGGCAAAGTCTTCAGGATAACGTTCCAATTGAAAAGTAAAATTTTCATTTACCAAAAGTTCTGTACCCTGTGCTATTGGCGTACCAAACCTCAGTGGGACTTTGTATTCCCAGGCAACTTCTCCATCATCTGTCAACTCGAATGAAAACCCCTGTCTGGCAGCACACATAACTATATTGCCATCGCCGATTACTTGAATGCTTGAAGCGGCAGTTGAATGGTTTTTGCAGGTATCGGGATGGGAGATAGTCTTATCAAACCCCTCGGGCAAATACAATTCATCGCTTTGGACATATGAGTTCGATGAACTGTCCCAAACCGGTTCAAGGATCTGCCCTAACGAGGTAGCACCATTGTCCAGGCCATTGTTGTACAAAACAATTTTCCCGAAATGCTCATAATCAGGGTTTACAAAATCATCAATCCATTGTGCATCGTGCTGATGAAACAACTGTTGATCTTCAATACCCCCTCCATTAAATGCGGCAGGATTGCCCCATCGGAAGATCAGGTCACCCCCTGATCCACTGTTTCCTCCAGAATGCCCAGCTGCTTGCTCGGTTGTCGTGCTATGGTCGATGACCCATATTTCATTAAAATTACGCACGCTTAAAAGCACCTGGTCTCTTATTGGGTCGTAGTCAATGGCATTGGAGTGCATAAAGTCCTTCCTTTCAAAAAAAAGCTCTCGATAATTGACGTCAATCAATCCGGGGTGTTCAGCGACCGTTCCAAAATTCTGTTTAGTAGAGTCAAACTCTTGCACCAAATGGTCCCAGGCATGCCATTCCCATACTTTTTCATCTGTTAAGGGATTTATTTCCAAAAGGTAATCTGGCCACAATGCATCGACAGAACTGCTGAGCGTGTCGAACCCATTTTCAATCACCTCGTCATAGTTTTTCCATTCCCAGACAATCATCAAAACATTTCCATTTTCCATATAAAGCACATCGTGGTGCTGCCTGTTCAGCGAGTCCGCCAAAGTAACGGACCACTCCAGTTCGTTGTCCCATGAAAGTAATTCCACGATACCCCCTGAGCCACCTGCCCCAAAAGACGGCCCCAAACCGCTGCTTGTTTTGGCACGGAGCAGGCTTCCATTTTCAAGCAGGTAAGCCATTTTGCCAGGTCTGAAATTGTCACCGTCCTCCCAAATATGAACTATTTCCCCGCATCCATTTATAAGGAAAACATGAGGCTGGCCTTCAGGATATATCAGGCTGTACCCGCCAATTGATTTATCATGATCGACAGAAATAAGACCCACTGTATTTTGTCCTGTTGCCGGAATTGAAAATAGCATCAAGAAAACACAAATAGAAGTACACTTTACTTTAAAGTTAAGCTCGGGCATCGGAAAATAATCAATCATTTGTGATAAAGATAAGTGATGGAAAAAAATGGTATACCATTTTATTTGGCTATTTTTTTTTAAATCAACCATGTTGCATAACAATGATTTTGTAAAAAAGACGAATTTTGTAAAAAAGACGAAAATAATTTGGTACAAAAAAGACAAATCCCGAAACTTTAAAAAATAATTCAACAATTAAATTGACGATCTTTAATGTCTTGCAACTTATTCATTTTCTTTTTGTCGGATATACTTTAATATGTTTACTTCTTTTGTAAAATAATAAATTTGCTAAACAATTTCATTGTCGTAAACCCAAATAATCATTATATTTTTACTTGTAAATCATTGATTATCAGTTACTAATTGAAATAAATTAATTTTTAATTTAGCCTAATCAACATACACAAAATAAGCCAGAACATAAAAACATCATTTGACATATACTATATCAACAATAACAATATTTCTTAGAGACACGAAAAATAAATCTTTTTTTGCACTAATATTTTATAAAAAAAGACTCGGCTATTTTTGGCAAAATGAACATTTATCATTGATACTATAATAAATTAATTTATACATTTGCAGATCGAAGAATAAAGCCTATCTAAACAATCATTAAGGACTCGGCGTAACTACTACTAAAGCACAAATCAATTTTAACACAACTTTTCCAATTTGATTAGTCTTGACTAATCTGTTCTTGCCATTTTCTTTTAAACCATTTACATCTTGTTGGGATTTTTGCTTCCAGCGAAAACACTCCTATAATTTGATGACACTTTCTTGAATTGAATTCAGGACAAGCTGTCCTATTAAATTAATGAGTTGCTTTTCATTTAAACCAGCAACACCAACAAGCTATAAATTAATTACCTGACCGGATTTTTTTGGCCAAGGGTATATTGTTATGCCCAAGGCAAAAAAGTCGTGTTCTATTTTCTCACTATATAAATCATTCGACGTATGAAAGAAAAATTAAATGTCCAATTAATGACGCTGGCCCTCATGGCCCTCATGGCAGTCGGCTGCCATGACGAACCTATAGGAAGCAGCTTCGACGACGACCTATACGTGCCAATTGGTGCACTCGTATCGGTATCAAATGTACAAACAGGCTTTTTTGATCTAGGAGATCCTGACAACGCTTCCATTGCCTTCGATCTGACCTCTGAGGGCGAAACCTTAAGTACCTCAGATATAGAGGTATCTTTCAATGAAGGCACCCCAGTCCCTTTCATGTCAGCAGCTGCTGTTCCCGGAACAGTAACGGTTACATTTGATGAAGCCTTGGCCGCAGTCGGTTTGACCCTTGGTGACATGGAAGTTGGCAATGGGTTTCGATTCCAGTTCAAGACTTCCACCTCAAGTGGCACTTTCAGGTCTTCGAATACCTTATTGGTTGCAATCAGTTGCAAATCAGAACTAGCCGGCACCTATGATTATGTAGGATCAAATAATTTTTGCAGCAGTGGTGACCAGTCAGGCCAGGTTACCATAAATGAAATCAATGCAGGAGAGTACACTTTTAGCGATTGGTCTTTTGGGAGTTACCAAGCCTGTTACGGGGTTGCTGCACCAGCCAATGGCTCATTGGTTATGAGGGACGTGTGCAATACCATATCTGTCGGAGGCGCTGACAGCTACGGAGACACTTGGGAATTGACTATAAACGAAGTGAACGGTCCAAATTTAAGTGTGACTTATGTAAACACTTACGGCGAGTTTAGCGACGCGGTAATTACAAGGACCGACGGCACAGATTGGCCTCCTCTGTCTAATTAGAATCACTTTAATTTGAATTGATCAAAAAAAATGAACGTACTGTAATTTAAGTTTTAACGAAGAGAAATCACCATTGATAATTTAGATTACAGCATCATTAAGCTATAAAAAATATGAAAAAATTAATATCATTTTTAGCGTTCTTTTTAACCCTGAGCATGGCTTTCGGCCAACGAATGGTGAAAGGAACGGTTACCGATTCGAACGAACCACTCATTGGTGCCACTGTGCTCGTAAAAGGCACATCAACAGGTACCGTAACGGATATTGATGGTAAATTCGAACTGAGCGTACCTGATGGTACTACCGAATTACAAATCAGCTATACAGGCTTTGCCCCTCAGACAGTGAGCATTGTCAGCCTATCCGAGGTTCGTGTGGTCCTTGTATCCGGGCAAGTATTAAATGAAGTAGTTGTGACTGCACTGGGTGTCACCAGAGACGAAAAAGCTTTGGGTTATGCCGTACAACAAGTGGGCGCAGAGGCCATTGCGAAAGCAAATACCGTAAGTGCCATTGACGCCTTGGCAGGTGCAGCAGCGGGAGTTCAGGTCACCCAGGCCAGTGGGGCAGCAGGAGCCTCTTCTCGTATTATTTTGAGAGGTCAAACCTCTTTCAATGGTAATAACGAAGCATTGATTATCGTAGATGGAGTCCGTTTGAACAATGAGGAATCATCTACAGAACGATCATTGCAAGGTGTTGCCAACTCCAACCGTGCCATTGATGTTAATCCAAACGACATCGAAAACATTTCAATATTGAAAGGGGCAGCGGCTACAGCATTATATGGCATAGAAGGCGCAAGGGGAGTCGTTTTGATCACGACCAAAAGAGGAAGTTCCAAGGAACTCAAGGTTGATGTAAGCACGAATATTACTTTTTCAAGAGCATCTAATATTGGCGGCCTCCAAGATGAGTACGCACAAGGTATTGGGGGCCAATGGTTAGGCCCTGAAACTGGATGGTTGGCTAGCTGGGGCCCAGCCCTTAGCGATTCGTATTACGATGGCGATGCTAGTTACAAATGGAATGCCGGTAGGGGCCGTATCACAAATGATCCTACTGCTGGCCCTCAAGTTACTCCTTTCGACAATGTAGGAGACTTCTTTGAAACAGGTATCCGTTCCAATACAAATGTAGCCTTTTCAGGAGGTACCAATGCAGCTAACTACCGTTTCTCCTTTGGTGCTTCAAATGATGATGGAGTCGCACCGAACAATGAATTTGACAGGTACAACGTAGGCGTCAATTTAGGGTCCAAATTATTTGATGACCGCTTGGACATTGGTATTACTGCAAATTATGTCCGTTCAAGTGGTGTGCGTATCCAGCAGGGCTCCAACACCTCAGGTGTGATGCTCGGCATGTTGCGTACCCCTCCATCGTTTGACAATAGTGGCGGATTATCTGACCCAGTGAATGGCGTAGATGCTGATGGTAATTCTGCTTACCAATTTGCCGATGGCACACAGCGTAATTACCGCGGCGGCGGCGGCTACGACAACCCATATTGGACAGTCAATAATACGCTGTTCCGTGACCGCGTGAATCGTTTTTATGGCAGCTTCCGCGCTAATTACACTTTCCATGAGTGGTTAAAGTTGGGTACTTTGATAGGAACTGACACCTATTCTGACAACCGTATTCAGCGTTTTGAGATTGGAAGTAGAACACTTCCAAATGGACAGGTTATAGAGGACAACTATAATTATCGCCACGTAGATGCTTATTTCAATATAAACGGTAACGGTTCGCTCACGGAAGAATTGACCATGAGCTACCAAGTAGGCGTAAACCTTTATGATGAGAAACTAAAGCAAAATTTCATACAAGGCGACGGCTTGAACTTTATTGGATTTCCTGAGTTGGGAAATACTTCTACCATTTCAACCCAAATCACAAATACCAATGAGCGTACAGCAGGTGTTTATGGTACAGTTGATTTTGGATTCAAGAACTTTTTGTATTTGACCTTGACTGGCCGCAACGACTGGTCTTCTACTTTGATAAACCCACTCGTGCCATTTGATGCAGGTTCGATTTCCTTTTTCTATCCTTCCGTGTCGCTCGGCTTCATTGCCAGTGAACTGTTTGATTCAAAATCCATTTCTTACCTTAAACTTAGAGCTTCCTACGCTGAGGTGGGTGGTGGTGCGCCAAGCGCATATAGCACTTCTACTCCATGGCAATTGCCAATCCAAAACGCAGGTACCATCTTTGACCTGAACGACGGCTGGACCAATGGATTAGGATTCCCATTCAAAGGTACTTCTGGCTTTGTATTGAGTACAGTAGCAGGTAACCCATTGCTGAAACCTTCCAGAACGAAGGATATTGAAGTTGGGTTCGACCTTCGCTTGTTCAATAACTTGATAGGCCTTGATGCAACTTTTTACAATCGTAAATCTGAAGATCAGATCATTGCCATCAACATCTCCAATACTACTGGCTTCCAAAGGGCAATTGTCAACAGCGGTGCACTGGAAACCAATGGAGGCGAGGTTATTCTCAATATCAATCCAATCAGGACACCCGACCTTAATTGGAACGTGGCCTTCAATTTTTCCAAATGGAAAACTACTGTGGAATCACTACCTGATGGCGTTCAGAACCAATACCTGGATGGATTTACCGGGACTGGTGTTTTCAATATAGCACCTCTGGAAGATGAGAACGGCAATGTGACCCGTACCTTTGAATATGGTCAAATTTTGGGAGGAGCTTTCCAACATGTCAATACAGCGGAAGGCACCTTCGACCCAAATGCTGATTACAACCCAAGTGGTGCTTTGGTCATCCAAGATGATCCTTCCCTACCTGGTTATGGCTTCCCATTGGTTGATCCTTCCAACCGGGTAATAGGTAACCCAAACCCTGATTTCCTTTTGGGCATCACCAATACCTTGGAGTATAAAGGAGCGACGCTTAGTTTCTTGTTTGACATCCGCGAAGGCGGGGACATCTGGAATGGTACAAAAGGTGCTCTTACCTTTTTTGGCATGTCTGAATTAACGGAGAACCGTGGAACAGTGACCGTATTTGATGGCGTAAGTGCCTCAAGCGGATCGGCCAATGACATCTCAGTTGCCTTGGACGAAAACTGGTACTTAGGCAATGGTGGCGGTTTCGGAGCTGTAGCGGAGCAGTTCGTTGAAGAAGCTACATTTAGAAGATTGCGCTATGTATCTCTTGGTTACGATCTGAAAAGGGTACTCAATCTACCTGGATTTGACAACTTCCATGTTTCCTTTACTGGCAGGAATCTATTCTTGTCCACTCCTTATTCAGGCTTCGACCCTGAATTGTCGTTGGTCGGCTCAAGCAGCAATGGACAAGGTTTGGATTATTTCCAACTGCCAAACGTGAAATCTTATTCTATTGGTTTAAACGCTACGTTTTAATCAGTTGGTAGTGAGCAGTTGGCAGTAGGCAGTTTGAAGAAGCTACTTACTGCCAACCATTTACTTTATTTACAAATCATGTTCTAAGATTATGAAATTGAGAAATAGTTAAACCCCCTCAGGGCAATAATTTCCAATTTCCCTGCCAGCAGGCAGGCAATTTCTAATTTTCAAAAAATACAGCTACATGAAAAATATAAAATATTTAGCTTTTGTTTTTGCAGCCTTTCTTTTTATTGGTTGCGAGGATTACTTTGGCGGAGACTCCAATGTGGATCCCGATAACCCGATATCGGTTACAGAGAGTGTAATCTTGCCACAGGTTCAGGCTCGAATTGCCTATACCTATGGTGGCGATTTCGCTAGGTACTTGGCCATCAACACGCACCATGCTGACGGTATTGCAAGGCAACATTTTGTATTCCAACAATATGGAATGATTAGCAGTGATTTAGATGCGGCTTGGTCTAACGTTTTTACAGGCAGCCTGCAATCCAACCGCCGGATGATCCAACAAGCTGAAGGAAAAGGTTTCAACCATTTTATCGGCGTTGGCAAAGCATTGGAAGCATTTACCATGATGGCCGCTACTGATTTTTGGGGAGACTTGCCTTATAGCGACGCCCTGCGTTTTGACGAGGTAGCCGTTTACTCGCCTACTTTTGATTCACAGCAGTCCATTTATGACGCATTATTTGCCCTTATTGATGAAGCCCGTGGGGCACTCCTAAAGGACGACGGGGGATTGCCTTTGACAGGGGACCTTTACTACGGGGGAGACGTATCCAAATGGGTTAAGTTCCTTAATGTCCTAGAAGCCAGAGGGCGTTTGCACTTGTCAAAGGTCAACGGAGATGCAGCCTATACTGCAGCTTTAGCAGCACTTGACAAAGGTGGTTTTGGAAATTCGGCTGACGGTTTTGCATTTGCCTTTGGTCCTGGTGCTACAGAAAATGCACCTTGGTTTCAGTGGATTCAGCAACGGACCGACACCGAAACTGGAGCAGGTTATGTCGCAATTCTTACTCAATTGAATGACCCTAGAATGGCGACTTATGGACAGCCTCAAGATGTCAACCACCCGATTTTTACACCGAGCCAAACGGTACAAATGCTGTCTTATACAGAGGAGTTGTTTATCCGTGCGGAAGCTAGTTTGATGTTGGGCAATAGCCAAGCAGCTTATGATGCCTATTTGGCAGCCATTGAGTCTTCCATCAATGAAGCCGGCCTGACTGACCCAGCAAGCGCTTATGCTGATTATGTCGCTCAAACAACTGTGGGCGTTGGTGCCTCCAATCTTTCACTGAACAACATCATCACACAAAAATATTTGGCACTACTGACTGAACCAGAGGTGTTCAACGATTGGAGAAGAACAGGTTTTCCTGCGCTTACTCCCAATGTTGGATCGGAAATACCAAGGAGGTTGCCTTATGCACAAACCGAAGTATTTTCAAATGAGAACTTAGATGCTTCACCGAGTAATTTCATTTTTACCCGTGTATGGTGGGATGCTCAATAGGGAAATAATTTACGAGGTTTTTTAATGAAAAATGAGATGTCGCTTCGGTGGCATCTTATTTTTTTTTACCTTAGTAAAAACGATTCAATAACTTGTTCCATTATACTTGTTCTTTTTCCTTCTTAAAAACTCAAAAAACAGTCTCGTAGCTACGGCTATGCAACGATTTTTTGAATTCTTTAGAACAAAAAATTCCGTCGCATTATGGCACAACTTATTAAATCGTTTTTACTTAGGGACGTAATATCAACAAGTGCCCTATAAATATCAGAAAGAATCACTCCCGACAGGATCAATTATCTCTTCACCGTTCCTAAAAAAGATTCAAGATGAAATACCTCTTCACTTCTTTAATTTTCATCAGTGCTTATTTATTCTCTTATGGGCAGGGATTTAACGAGGTCGTCAAGCAAGATATATTTAGTAATCCAGGAGATGTGCAAAACCAAATGTACATCAACATGATGAACCGCGACAATACACTTAAAGACGCCGAACAAACCTCCCTATACTCGCAATGGCAACCCACCGAGGTTAAGGGCAAAAACGAAATCTCCTTTTCAATTGATTCTACGAACTACAACTATGCTACAGATCAGTTTTATTTTATGCACCAAGAAAAATTATATTTCTTAGATTCCGATAAAATTAAATCCGTAAATATAGGGAGGGAAAATTTTGGCAAGTATTCCTATAATATTGACCAAAAAACAAAAAAAGGGTTTTTACAAATTTTGGTTGACGGTGATTTTCCATTACTCAAAAGAACGTATCTGAAAAAAGTTGTAACTAACGATCATCCCATGAAATTGGCCCAAGCCAACAAAGTCCAAATTAAAAAATCGTCCGATTTATATTATTATGATAAAAAAACAAATTCGGCTAAAATATTACCAAAAAGCAAAAAGAAATTTATAAATCTATTCAGGAAAAGGCAGGCAAAGCTGATAAGGTTCGCAGAGGAACAGAACATATCCACACACGATGAAAATGATGTCATCCGGTTATTCCAATATAATAAAATGATAAATACAGACCAAAATAAATAAGTGATGAAAAAAATTATACTTGCTGGTCTTTTTTTTCTTATCACCTTTCATATAAAATCCCAGGGGTTCCATTTTGGGGCACATTTATCCGGTGTCTCTTCTCAGATAGAAGGCGACAAATTAATAGGATTCCATCATTTCGGTTATTCGTTTGGACTAATCGGCGGATATACTTTTACTAAAGCACATTATTTAATTATCAGTCCACAATACACCCTCTTTGGGAGCAACAAAAAGGGGGAGAGGTTTTCTAATGAAGGAAATAAAATTTTTGTCGAGATGGACATAAGGACAATAAATGTCCTTTTTGCCTATTCCTATCGTTTCGGAGATTCATGGACAGGGGATAAAAAATACCGCCTTAATTCAGGGGTGCGGGTACACCGATTGTTAAATGCAAATACCAATATAATTAAATCGAGAGGCGCAGGAGAAATAACCATTGACAAAGGGAAAGACCTGGATGATTTTTTCTTGACACTCGACCTCGGGGTGGGTCTAAATATTGCTTCCAATCTTGGCCTGGAGTTGGAATACAACCATTCCTTACAAAATATCCTAAAAACCCAAAAGGCAGACGTTCGCAAACTGGCCCCTTTCTATCTTTCATTGGGAGTATCTTATTATTTTTCGTTGTAGGCAAGAAAATGATGCCCGCTCATCTTTAATTCGCTATTGCCATATTCATTTACTTTTGGTGTCTGTCAATAGGATTCTAAGAAATCAGCTAATAACTCAAGTCTGCACCAGTTATCCTCTTCAAATTGAACTTTCAAACGAACATCTGTTGTAACAATTATCTTCTCCTCATCAATGCAACTTGCAGCCTCGAACAAATACGTGTCACTCCCATAATTTCCAACATTAAGTTTCCCTGTGACGGCTTCCGGCAGTTCTTTTATTTCATCGTCACTGACTCTTACACATCGGTTGCTATCTTCCAAAATAATTTTTATAAAATCTCGGATAGGTGTAACTACCTCATGCAGTTTCTGGAAATCTTTTGCGTACCGCAATACTTTAGAAATAAATGGAGAAGGCTCTTTAACGATAATCCTATCACCTTTTTCAATAAACCGTTGTAAAAAAATTTGTAATAATATTTTTTCTTCCGCACTTGCGGCAGGGGTGAAATATTCGGGCAGCCATTCATTTACAACTAAATCCATAATCAATCAACCAGTTTGAAAATAGATTTTAAATCTGACAACTCAGCTTCATAAAAATGAGAAAGACCACCTTCGATCTGCCCTTTGTCATTAATGTTCTGCATCTCAATTTTAGTTTCACTATCTGTCATAGTTAAATGATAAATCTTTACGTCGTCAGGACTTATTTCTTTTTGAGCTACTTTTGACAATAGTGCTTGGACAAAATGTTCGCTATGTGTTGACACTAAAAATTGCCCCCCAAAATCATTTACTTTCTTAACAAATGCATTTGCTAATTTTCGAACCAAACTCGGATGTAAATGTATCTCTGGTTCATCTATGCAAATAAAATTTTTATTGTATTGAAATGTTTTGGCGAGAATAGTAACTAATTGATTAGTACCAGAACCTTCATTGACCAAGAAGTTTGATATCCCTGTTTTTGTGTTCTTTGCTTTTAAACTAAATAATCCAGGAGCACCATTTGTTGGCAATTCAATTACTCTATCTGCTATCTCTTCCAAATAATTGTTGACCATTCCCAAAGTATTTGCATGGCTATCTGACTTAAGCATGGTTGCTACCTCTTCCTCTGTATTTATTATTCCAGTCATTGGAACAATGGAATAATATGGCTTAGTGAAACTTCTTGCTACTGGAATGAAATCAGTTTTCGCAAGTGCCTCCACAGGAGAATCTACTGAATTTTTGATGGAATCATTTTCTTCGTTGGAAAAAATTGAATCGGGATTTATTCTTGCATGAAACCCATTCCACTCAAATAGCGCGGAAGATTGAGTTCCTTTTTTGAAAACTTTATATGTTCTTTCCAAGTTCGCCGAATAAGGAAGGCCAATGTCCAACGAAACATCAATATTGAAATCTCTATTGTATGATTTTAAATCAATAAAAGTCCGAGCATGGCCTAATGCCAACTTATAGTAAGTCTGACCATTTGTCTGATCATCTTCAACAGTAATGCCCAATTTAATAAATCCAGAAATTGCATTTGGAGTATTCGTTTTTGACTTAACTTCTGCAAACCCTCCAAGGTTAATAAATGGCAATGCAAATAAATTTTCCAGCGATTGGTTCGGATTATAAACAAAATCTTGCAGCACCATTAATCCGTAAAGCACACTCGACTTGCCGCTATTGTTTGCCCCCGTCAAAACAGTAATTTTACCCAACGGCAAAGTCTCATGTCGAATTGACCGGAAATTTTCTATATGGATTTTTTTGATCATCTCATTATTTTTTCAGACTTGGTTTCAATTCTTTACGAGGCGTTTGCTCCGCAAAGATAATTTAAATCTACTACCTTCACCCTTCAAAAAATTTAAAACTCATGAAACTCAAATCAACACTATTATTCCTCCTCGTAACCCTCCTCAACCTCCAATGCACCGTCGCACAAGATGCCAAAAAAGGCACCACTAAAAAAGAAGACAAAAAATCGTGGGATGTCAACGACCCTCCCGGCGATGACTGGGGTTGGAAATCCGTCAACTTCACGACCAAGGAAGGTACTTGGATGAACCTCGACGTCAGCCCCGACGGACAGTGGGTCGTATTTGACATGTTAGGTGATATTTATAAAATGCCGATCAGTGGGGGTAAGGCCACGCCACTGCGACAAGGTATCGCTTGGGAAGTGCAACCCCGGTTTTCGCCGAATGGGACCCGCATCCTATTCACCAGCGACGCAGGCGGCGGTGACAATTGCTGGATGATGGACGCTGATGGCGAAAACGCCAAGCAGATCACCAAAGAAGAATTCCGCTTGCTCAACAATGGCGTGTGGATCAATGAAAACTATATCGTGGCCCGCAAGCACTTCACTTCTGGGCGCTCTCTGGGGGCTGGGGAAATGTGGATGTACCACATCACCGGCGGCAGCGGGATTCAATTGACCAAACGCAAAAACGACCAACAGGACGTGAACGAACCCTGTGTTTCTCCTGATGGCAGGTATGTTTATTTCAGTGAAGACATCTACCCCGGTGGCTTTTTTCAATACAACAAAGATCCGAACAGCCAAATTTTTGTCATCAAAAGATACGACCGGGAAAAGGGCAAAATCGAGAATGTAGTTACCGGCCCGGGAGGTGCCATGCGCCCACAAATCAGCAACGACGGCAAACTCCTCGCTTTTATCAAACGGGTACGCACAAAAACAGTCTTGTATGTTCACGATTTGGAAACGGGCCAGGAATGGCCACTCTTCGACCAGTTGAGCAAAGACCAGCAGGAGGCGTGGACGATCTTTGGCATCTATCCTGGCTTCGATTGGATGCCGACCGACAATGAGATCGTGATATATGGTTTGGGCAAGATATGGCGGGTTCCCGTTGGATTGGGCATGGAAAAACCAGCGAGGGTCGTTGAGATACCTTTTGAGGTGGAGGTGGATACGAAAGTGGCCGAGACGGTTCGTTTTCAAAATAATGCATTTGAACCCAGTTTCACAGCCAAAGCCATTCGGAATGCCGTGACTTCACCTGACGGCAAGTCACTGATTTTCAATTCAGTAGGCCTGTTATGGGAGAAAAAATTACCCGATGGCAAACCTGCCATCCTTCTCCGTCAAAACCTGCTGAATGCCCCAAAACAAATGCAGGTTATCAATATCCAAGACGAACTCAGCAAGGGCAACCACCATTTCCAAGCCGAGCCTGCCTTTTCGCCTGACGGAAGATTCATCGTTTTTGTTTCCTGGAATGATGTAGAGATGGGCAAGGTCGTCTTGTATGATTATTCTGGCGAACAACTTCTAAAAACAGGAGCGGATCATATCGTGCTGACCAAAGAAAAAGGCATATTTCGCACCCCTTCGTTTTCGCCTGACGGCAAATGGATCGTCTATCGCAAAGATGGCGGTAACTCGCATCAAGGGTATATCCATAGCAAAGAACCTGGCATTTACATCGTCCCCGTGGATGGAAGTGCTGAGCCGAAACTCATTACTCCACAAGGAAGTTATCCGCAGTTCAGCGCCGATGGAAAACGCATTTTTTACCAAAAAGGGGGCTACCTGTTCGGCAGCCTGACCAAGAGTGTGGAGAGCGTGGATTTGAATGGCGAAAACAAACGGGAACATTTTGATGGGAAATATTCGCAGCGCTACGTCATCAGCCCCGATAACGAATGGGTGGCCTGGTCGGAGCTTTACAAAGTTTATGTTGCTCCATTTCCCAAAACAGGAAAAAAGGTCGGGCTGACCTCCAAAACGAAAGCTGTCCCTGTCGCACAAGTGGCGAAGGACGCAGGCATCAATATCCATTGGTCACCTGACAGCAAACAACTCCATTGGACGCTGGGTGAGGAATATTTCAGCGACGACCTGACGGAGCGTTTTAAATTTTTGGCCGGCTCGCTCGACAGTCTGCCACCGATGGACAGTGTCGGCTTGCGAGTCAATTTGACATTGCCGACCGATAAACCCTCTGGCAAAATCGCCCTGACCAATGCCCGCATCATTACCATGGAAGGCGACGCAGTAATTGAGAACGGGACAGTGCTCGTAGAAGGCAATTTGATCAAAGAAGTAGGCGCTAGGGTGAATGTGCCCAGTGACGCCAAAGTCATTGATTGTGCTGGCAAAACCATCATGCCCGGCATCATGGACGTGCATGCCCACAGTGGGAATTTCCGTTATGGCCTCAGTCCTCAAAAGCAGTGGGAATACTATGCAAACCTCGCATACGGCGTCACTACCTCACATGATCCGAGCACCAATACGGAGATGGTTTTTGCCCAAAGCGAACTCATCAAGGCGGGCTACATGGTCGGCCCACGGCTGTTCAGCACAGGCACTATTTTATATGGTGCCGACGGCGATTTCAAGGCCGTTGTCAACTCGCTGGAAGATGCAAAATCCGCCCTGCGCCGAACCAAAGCTTTCGGTGCATTTTCCGTAAAAAGCTACAACCAGCCCCGCCGCAACCAGCGCCAACAGGTCATGGCTGCTGCCAGAGATTTGGAAATATTGGTTGTGCCAGAAGGCGGTTCATTTTTCTATCACAACATGAGCATGGTCGTTGATGGGCACACCACCGTCGAGCACAACATACCCGTGGTGCCGCTCTACAAAGACGTGACCACGCTTTGGGCTGCCACAAAAACGCACAACACGCCGACCCTTGTCGTGAACTACGGCAGCATCAGCGGTGAGTATTATTGGTACCAGCACACCAATGTCTGGGAACAGGAACGCCTGCTCAGTTTCACCCCCCGCAACGTCGTTGACAGTCGCGCCCGTCACCGTACTATGGTGCCGGATGAGGAGTACGAGAACGGCCACATCCTCACGTCAAAAAGTTTGAAAAAAATGCTGGATGCAGGCGTAAACATCAACCTCGGCGCCCACGGACAATTACAGGGACTTGGTGCCCATTGGGAACTCTGGATGCTGCAACAGGGTGGCATGACAAACATGGAAGCACTACGTTGCGCCACCATCAACGGCGCCATCACCCTCGGCATGGATCACCAACTTGGTTCTATCAAAGTGGGCAAATTGGCCGACCTGATCGTTTTGGATGAAAATCCGTTGGAGAATATCCGCAACAGTGAAAAAGTAAAATACACCATGCTGAACGGTCGCTTGTACGATGCCGCCACGATGAATGAAATTGGGAATTATGACCGCCCACGCACGGAGTTCTATTTTGAAATGCCGGGGAGCGGGAACGGGTATCCTTATTTTCAGGAAACGAATAGTTTTTTGAGGCCGCAATGCTGCCAGAAGAATTAGGGCAAAAAGGCGCTGGATGGTTTCAGCGCCTTTTTGTATTTTTGGGCTGAGTACAGGACAAAAAACTGAGTAAAAACTCTCAACGGTTCGAATATATTTATAAACCTTTTCGAAGATCACCCCTAACTCATTTCCCAAATAAAATGGTACCCAGGATTGACGAAAAACGAAACCCGGTGATGGTGGTGGCATTATGGCATGAGAAGCGTGATCCTGAGAAGTTGGAGCGCCTGTTGAGAAAGTAATGCTTACTGGGCATAAGGATTAGAACGCTCGAAGGCGCGAAGAGCTTCCCAACCTTTCACCCTACCTTCACACCATGAAAGCAGCCATCTATCACAACTTCCAACAACCCATCACCATTGAAAATATCCCCGACCCAATTCCTGGAAAAGGCGAAGTCATCATCCGCGTAAAAGCGACTGGTGTTTGCCGTAGCGACTGGCATGGCTGGATGGGACATGATGCAGATATAATTTTGCCACAGGTGCCGGGGCATGAATTGGCAGGCGTGGTAGTGGAAGCAGGGAAAGAAGTAAGAAATTGGGGAAAGGGTGATCGTGTAACCCTGCCATTCTGTGTGGGCTGCGGCAGCTGCCCACAATGCCAATCCGGTAACCAACAAATTTGCGATAATTACTTTCAACCGGGCTTTACGGGCTGGGGATCTTTTGCTGAGTTTGTGAAAATAAAATACGCCGATTATAACCTCATCCGCCTGCCCAATGAAATGGAGTTCACGACCGCCGCGGTGCTGGGGTGTCGTTTTATCACTGCTTACAGAGGCGTAGTAGTGCAGGGCAGATTGCGGGGCGGCGAATGGGTAGCAGTACATGGTTGTGGGGGCGTAGGCTTGTCGGCAATCATGATTGCTGCCGCATTTGGGGCGAACGTAATTGCCATTGATATTAATGAGGAGAAACTGACATTTGCCAAAAATATAGGGGCGGTAGCAACCATCCATGCGAGGGATGTTACAGATGTGCCAGCAGCCATTCATGAATTAACCAATGGCGGCGTTCAACTTTCTATTGATGCATTGGGCAGCCAAGAGACCTGCCGCAATTCCATCCTTTCTCTCTGTAAAAGAGGACGACATGTCCAGCTCGGATTGATGGCTGGCAAAGAAACCGACCCTCCCATTCCGATGGGTGTCGTTATTTCCAATGAACTGGAAATCATCGGCAGTCATGGCATGCAAGCCCATCAATACCCACCCATGTTGGAAATGATCAAAAAAGGAATATTGCAGCCACAAAGATTATTGCACAAAACCGTTTCTTTAGAGAAAGGGGTCGAAGAATTAATGGCCATGGATTCATTTGGAAATCTGGGCGTAACAGTTATTGACAGGTTTTAATTTTTCGGAAAAATGAAAGTTGTTAAATGAAAATATACGACCACCTCATCATCGGCGCCGGCATCTTCGGCATTACTACTGCTATTGAACTGCGAAAAAGAAATTATTCCGTTGCCATAATTAATCCTGGTAAAATTCCTCATCCTTTGGCCGCTTCCACCGATATTAGTAAAATAATAAGAATGGAATATGGCACCGACACAGAATACATGGACATGGCTCTTGAGAGTATGGAAAAATGGTGGGAATGGAATGATTTATTTAATGAAAAAATATACCATGAAACGGGTTTTATATTAGCCACTTCCGAACCAATGAACGAGCAACAGCGTCCGTATGAAAATGCCAGTTATAATAATTTAATTAAAAAAGGTTTTAATCCTGACCGATTAAATGAAAAATATTTTAGAACTCGTTTTCCTGCATTTAATCCTGCATATTTCACAGATGGGTTTTTTCATAAAAAAGCTGGTTTCGCCGAGTCGGGAAGAGCTGTGGGATTATTGGCTAAATATGCAAGACAACTGGGTGTTAATATATTTGAAGGACAAACTGCTGAAGAAATCATTATCAAAAATGAAAAAGCAGAAGGAGTAAAAACAAAAGAAGGAAAATATTTTACTGCAAGAAATATCATTGTTTGTGCCGGCAATTTTACACCTTATTTAATTCTCGGATTAAAAGAACATATGGAAATTACTGGGCATCCTGTTTTCCATATCAAACCTCGATATCCCGAATTATTTACCCCACCCAATTTTGCCGTTTTTGCTGCTGACATTTCCAATTCAGGCTGGTATGGATTCCCCTTCCTCCCAAAAGAAAAAGTAGTAAAAATTGCCAATCATGGCGTTGGCTTGAAATTGCACCCAGAAAAAGATGAGCGGGTGGTGTATGAATCAGACAAAACCAATCTCCGTAATTTCCTCCAAAAAGCTTTTCCTACCCTGGCCGATGACCCCATCGTATATACCCGCCGATGCTGCTACACCGACACCAAGGATGGCCATTTTTGGATTGACAGACATCCAGAAATCAACAACTTGACCATTGGTTCCGGCGGAAGCGGGCATGGTTTCAAAATGGGGCCTGTCGTAGGTGACATGATTGCCACTGTGGCAGAGGGCGGTTCACACAAATGGTCGAGGCGCTATCGCTGGCGGGAGTTGGACGCGAATACCGTTCAAGCGGAAGAGGCGAGGTTCCTAACTGAACATTAGAGCATGCTTATCTTTATCTTCTTTTTATCACGCCCTTAATTTTCTTTCCACATAATACCTATTTTCGCACCTTGATCGAACGCTATAAGTAGTCGAGTTTAAATAACTTCCAATTTTTAGCGAGGTTGTTTTTATTTTGAATAAGGCAAGAAAACGGAAATTATTTAAACTCGACAGGGTGAACGAAAAGTCATTTTTATAATATGACAGAACCCTTGTTTTTACTGACTTTCATTAATTGCACTATCAAAATAGAAGAAACGAGGACTCAAAATTCATATTGATAATCAGTTAGTTATATATTATTGAAATGACTTTTCGTTCACCCTGTAAACTCGATTACTTTCATCTTCAGCTACATGATTAACTATCCAAAAGAAACAAAAGCCTTTTTCTTCAGTGACATGGAAGGCTCCACTCGGCTGGCACAGGAGTTAGGAGAATCTTATGTCCAGATATTGGAGCGACACCGCACCATCATCCGCATGGCGCTGAACAGGTTTAATGGCCGGGAAATTGACACAGCCGGTGATGGTTTTTTTGTAGTGTTCGACCAAGCTAAAATGGCCGTTGGTGCTGCCATTGCCATTCAACAACATTTTGCGACCAGGGAATGGGCCAAGAAAGTGGGACTCAAAGTACGTATCGGTATTCATTATGGTGAAGCTTTGGTCACAGCTTCTGGGTTCACAGGCCTGGAAGTACACCGTGCCTCCCGTATTTCCAATGTTGCCCATGGTGGGCAAGTCCTCATCTCCGAAATTGTAAGGCAAAAAATAAAGAAATCTCTGCCTGAAACAGTGGCGCTCAAAGACCTTGGAAGTTTCCTGCTTAAAGATTTCGATAAGCCAAACGAGCTGTTCCAATTGCTTATACCAAATACCCAAACGGAATTCCCGCCCCTGCGCACCAATATTTTCAGGCCAAATGTAGCGGTACTGCCTTTCACCAATCTAAGTGGCGACCCTGAACAGGAATATTTCTGTGATGGCATTTCAGCAGAGATCATTTTGGCTTTGGACAATACCTGTGGACTGAATGTGGTTTCCCGCTCGTCTTCTTTTGCCCTTAAAGGTAAAACGCTCAATGCCCGTGAAATAGGAAAACAACTTGGTGCCACCGCCATTTTGGAAGGAGCAGTGCGCAAAAATGACAATCAATTGCGTATTTCTGTGGAATTGGTGGACGCTAGTTCTGGCACTAATATTTGGTCCAGCCGATTCGACCGCAAATTGCAGGACGTCTTTGAATTGCAGGATGAAATAGCCCACAATATCGCTAAAGCATTGGAAGTCAAGTTGGTACCAGATCGGAAAAACGGCATCCAGGTCCGGCAAACAAGCAACGTGGAAGCTTATGACTTTTACCTGAAAGGTCGTCGAGCCTATTACCAGTTCAGTCACAGCGGCGTAAAACTGGCTATTCAGATGTTCCAAAGAGCCATTGAGATTGATGATGAATATGCACTGGCCTACTGCGGTTTGGCCGACTGCTATTCTTTTTTGTACATGTACGAAAAGAGTTCTGTCGAGAACCTTCGGGAAGTTTTCCTTGCCAGCCTTCAGGCCATGGAATTGGCACCGTTTCTGGCCGAGGCCCATGCTTCTCGCGGCATAGCGCTTTCTTTAAAAAAACAGTACAAAAAGGCCGAAAGTGCTTTTGAGAGAGCGATCGAACTGAACCCTTCCCTTTTTGAAGCATGGTACCACTATGGCAGGGCCAGCTTTGCCCAAGGTAAGCTGGGCCAGGCGGCCCGCTTGCTATATGAAGCCAGCCGTACCAGGCCGGGAGATTATCAATCTATACTGCTGGCCGGCCAGGCTTATGGTAGTTTAGGAATAAAACAACTAGCCAAAAAAGCCCAACAACGGGGAGTGGGCATTGTCGAAAAACACCTCCAACTCAACCCCGGGGACACCAGGGCGCTATCCCTCGGTGCAAATGGCCTCGTCGCTTTGGGCGAACGGAAAAAAGGACTGGAATGGCTCGGACGGGCACTTACCCTAGAGCCAGAAGATCCTATGCTATTGTACAATGCCGGCTGCATATATTCCTTGCTTGACATGCAAGAGGAAGCCCTCAATTGCCTCGAACGTTCTTTTGGTGCCGGCCTCACCCAGCGGGACTGGTTTGAAAATGACAGCAACTTGGACGCTGTACGAGAACTTCCCCGTTTCCAGACCTTATTGGAAAAAATGGATTGATAGCAGATATAAAGGTGACACCTTTGACCAATTTGAAAGCACCATCATGCATTTCCTAAAAATCCTTGCCGTCAACATCCTCGTCCTTTTTTTGCTCCTTGTCACATTTGAGTGGATCTTGGAAAAAGTGAATCCCGACGAGCGCCACCATTCCATCTTGGCGAGGTACATCCACCTGCGGGAAATTGCCTTGCCGAACACCAGCTTCACCGAGTCACCCCACCGTTCTTTTCAGCGCTACACTGAAAAATTAGAAATAAAAGATTACCACATCGAGGTAGATTCGCAGGGATTTATACAATCGGAAATGGTTTTGCCAGAGGCAAAAACAAACATAGTTTTCCTCGGGGGCAGCACCATAGAATGTCGCTATGTGGACGACAGCTTGCGTTTTCCAAGTTTGGTGGGTAAAAAATTCCAACAGGCGGGGCGTTCGGTTAACACCTTCAACGCTGGCGTGGCAGGCAACCAAAGTTTGCACAGCCTCAATATTTTGTGCAACAAAATTCTGCACCGCAATTTTGACGTGGCAGTGCTGATGCACGGCATCAACGACCTCGTCCACCTTTCGTACAACGGCAGTTTTTTGCAGGATGAAAAACTGCCCACCCGGCGCAACCTCGTCACCTTGGCCAACCCGAATTTTGATGAACTGGATTTTTATTATTTCAGAAACCATGGCATCGGTATGCGAGCGGAAAAATCATTTCAAGTTTTTTTCCCCCGACTGCATTACGCACTGCTTTCGACCAAAGTAAAAGTAACTTCCCAACAGCAACCTTTGGAATTTGGCTGGGAAAAATTGCAGCCCATCGGCGAGTCACAATTCAATGAATACCGCGACAATTTGCAGAGCTTTGTTGCGCTCTGCCGGGCCAATGACATCCAGCCCGTGCTCATGACGCAGTTCAACCGGATTTCGGAAAAGGAATTTCTGGAAAACCCTGTCTTCCAACCTTATACCGAAAAGCTGCGCACCTCCAGCACTTCCGTCGCAGCATTTTGCGAAAGCTATAAAAGGATGAACAGTATTGTGCGGGAAGTGGCCACCGAGGAAAGTGTCTTGCTGATTGATTTGGATGTGGCGGTTCCGAAGTCGAAGACCTGCTTGTATGATATGGTTCACCTGCATGGGCAGGGTTCTCAATTGGTAGCAGATGTGATCTTTAAAGAACTGGAAAAAGAGATTATTGGCAGCCAGAAAGATAATAGAAGCGACGCTTTTTAAAAAAGCGTCGCTTCTTGATATGGTATCCTGCGTCTTATTGCACAACCAATTTCAGAACCACAAATTGACCGCCTGCATCTAATTGTACTTGGTACATTCCTGCGCTCAAATCTTGATGGCCGAAATCTATAACCTGATCTCCAACTATTAATTTTTGCTCATCTTTAAAAACCACACGGCCTAATCCGTCAACCACCCGAAGTGTGATTTCCAAGTCTTCCGGACTGCTGATAGGCAGTTGCAAATATCCTTCGCGAGCTGAGACTGGATTTGGAAATAGTTGTCCAACTGTCAGTAGTTGATTGTTACCCAATTCGATCACAGGTGTAAAGTCAAGTTCTGCCGCTGTCCAGTCCGAAAAAGCATCAATGCCGGATAGCTCCAACCAATTGGCAGACGCATCCCGGTCAGTAGTGCCTTGCAAATCCCAACCTGCACCTGCATTGCTCCATAGTTCCAGGTTGTTTTCCGAAAGGCCGTTCAGTTCATTTTCGAGATAGAAAAAGCGGAGCGTGGCATCCAGCCCGGCATTGTTTAATGCGCTAATGGTGTACTGTCGGTTGATACTTTCTCCTGCACCTCCCATGCCCGGCACATGCGTCCTGCGGATCGTCACATCGCTAAGATTGGCGGAGGTAGTTATGGAAGCCCCTAAGTTCGCAGGATTTTCGTTAGAAGGTGCATTGAGAATAGTTTCGTGGATAATCTCACCACCATTGGGGCCAATGAAACTGCGGGTTTCATCTTCATCTACAATTGAATCAAATAAATCGACATTATTGCCATTCAAATCGAAATGTCCGCTTTCAAAAATAACCCTTCTCGCACTGATACTTTTATCCAAAGTTAAATTTTGGTTTCCAGTATCTACAAAAAGATTGTCGAATGAAGTAAATCCTGATCCACTGATCGATACATCGTTTCCTGTTGAATTAAAAAAGTGGAAATCGTTGGAGACTACTGTAAATGTTCCCTCAACTATAAAGTCGCCATCTGCAACAGTGATAACGGATATTCCGCCAACACTTGTCACCAAAGTAGCTCCAGGCGCAACATATAACTGGGCATTGGCCTGCCAGCCCAAAAGCAGGAGGGCGAGGAAGTTTATTATTCTTTTCATAATTATTTCTTTTTAAAGTTCAAAATATGGTTACTCCGCCTTCTCACTTGTTCTCAGGTGCTGGCATATTGATGCCCATTTCCAGTGGCATGCCATAGCCTTGTGGATAATAGTAGCGGCCCTTTTCCGAATCAGGTTTCTCCTGTACTGCCTGATAGGGATGGTCTTGGAAATAGGGATCGTTACGTACACCCGTCACTTCCCAGGATACTTTCATACCGGGAAGGCCACCTGCTATTGTAAATTCATTGTTATTTACCTCTTGGGCAATATGCAATTGCGGCGCTGCCCCACCGATGGCCGTAAGCTGGTAGCGGTAGTCTTTGTTGATGGCCTCAAAGTAATCGGGCAAGTTGACGGCAGCTTTTCCTTCTGCATCCAAGATTATAGAACCCGAATAAACATTAAGCACTTCCGGACTTTCCATACAAGAGTGCTGGAGGGATTTGTTGGCAGGATTGAGCGGATGGTCCATGATGAAATTTTTGGAGCCGGTGACAAAAAAATCGGTATATACCCGGACTCGGTCTGTTGGACCGCTGATGATAGCGCCTATGAAATTTGCCCCGTCTGAGGCATTGGCCAATGCCCAACTATTGCCGTCGGTACGCACTTCAAATACGTCAACATCATTGGCAGCCCTGAAAACAAGGCTTCTATTGTTGCCATTGGGTGGCCTGAGCGCAAGCGTGGCATCGGAAATAGTAGTGGAACCAATGCTCACATTGCCCCCCTTGCCAATGACGAAATGACGGGCCACGCCAAATTCATCGATGTAAAAATGCTCTCCATTGGGATCGTAGGCCAATTCCCAGCTTGATCCACCATTTTCTATGCGCAATGCTCCGTCCTTTATATGGAGTTTGGCTTCTGGATTGGTCGTACCGATGCCCACATTTTGGGCGTTGAGGAAACCTGCACAAAGCATAAGGGCAAGTAGTGAAAGTAAATTCTTGTTCTTCATAATAAAAGGATTTAATGATTGAAAAATGATATTAAATGGCACAGGGGCAGCTGGGCAGGTAGCTGCCGCTACCCCTGTGTTCATTTGGTGTTTGTAGATTTTTATGGTTTAGAAAATGGCAACTTCATCATTCAATCTTCCACTGTGCGCTCCACCAGCCGGGCGCACCTAACCGGCCTGCTTCGATTGGGCCATTTTGGATGTGCAGATAAATGTCGGGCTTCCAGCGGTTCCTGATTTGGACAAATTCAGTTCCTTGTACAGGCACCAACTCCCACTGGGCACTCCACCAACCAGGCGCTCCTAAAGTCCCTGCTTCTAATTTACCGTGTTGGTTGTGCAAATAAATATTAGGCTTCCAGCGGTTTTTGATTTGAACATATTTTGTCCCTTGTACCGGTATCATTTCCCACTGTGCACTCCACCAATCGGGCTTGCCTAATTGCCCCGACTTGATGGGGCCATTTTCTATATGGAGGTAAATATTTGGTTTCCAGCGGTTTTGGATTTTCTTGAAATCGCCACCACCAGCAATAGTAGTAGTAGTAGTAGTAGTAGTCGGTTGTGTGGCAGCTGCTCCAGCTACTGCCCCCACAGTAGAGGAGGCTGTCGTAGTAGTAGGGACTTGAGCAGGTGGAGCAACCGAAGCTGAAGTTGTAGAAATCAGGTGGGTCGGTTTGTCTCCGGGTTTAGTGATCGGGATGACAACTGTTTCAATTTGTTTAAAAGTAGTGCTCATTATAAACGGTTCTTTCATTTCCAATTGAGAACGGTTAACTGTTATTTTATCGTTGTTTATATTAAACGAAGTATAATAACCACCAGCTTTAGCACCTCCAGCAGTAATGGCCTGAATTTCAGCCGGGCCATTAGTTAAAGTTGCAGGCCGCTTCCATGTAGTTTTCCACCAAGCATCAGAATTAATACCAGTAGAATGGAGGTGACCAGTAATGATCAAAGGGACATTATAATCTGCCAGTGCATTCCAGTAAGCAGCCCTTTCGTCCTGTGTCCACCACACACTTTTAGTATCCCCTCCACAGCCGTCAACATCCGTATTGGTATCGTTCCAATCGCATGCCCCCCTACTAAAGCCTTCAAAACCATAATGGTGTATCAAAACAACCGGCCTTCCACTATTGCCAACATTTTTTTTCAGGTCTGTTATTAAAAAAATGAGACTATTAAAAGTATTATAATAATAGCTGACGGCAGTTTCCTTTACACCCGGGATTAATTCCAATTTGTGCGAAAATTTTGAACCGTTACCAGGATATAAATTCAATTGAACAAAATGTACATCATGCCAGTCCCAGGAGTAGTTTGGGCCACTTCTTCCTGTCAAAGGACTCGATCTTTGCCTATCCCCGATTGCTTGGGCCATGTCATCGGGACAAATGCAGGCACTATTCCAAGCCAAAAAATTACCACCCCTTAGCGAACCACTCCCATTACAACAATTGCCCTTTGGAATATCACCGTTGCCAAAGCCATAATCGTGGTTGCCAAGGCCGTCGTACAAATACCTGGTATATCCTTTAAAGGGTTTTTCATATTCCTGGAATTCCACCGTGCGAGTCCACTGTGTAAGGTCGCCAGCGACTATAATACCCCTATACCTATTTGCCCCGCTAATGGCCTCTTCCTTTAATTTATTTAAAACCATCGATGCTCTCCACCACTCAATACTTATGTCATCGATGTCGCCTTTAACAAACTGCGGGTCTGCTGTTGCCAAAAAAGATACGCTTCTATTACCTGGGTTGGAGACGTTTGGTTGAACAAACAACACCTTGTGGTCATACGTATATGAAGTGACCTTAACCGTTTCGTTTACACCATTTTCTTCTTTATGATAATCAACTTTCAGGTACCCGCCAGCCTGCATGCTTGTTACTGCTTTGAATTGGATAGCCTCAATCCAAACTTCGATGGTCAAAAGCTGGGTGCGTGACCCACTGCCAATATCAGAGTAATTCCAACAGTTTTTAGGAAACTTAAGAGCTTCTATCCACAAAGTCACATTATTCTTTTCCCAGCCATGTTCTGCTATTTTAAAATTGACCAAGAGCCCAGTGTTATTATAAACACAAAAGGCATTCGATTGGGTTGGGATGAAAAGGGCCAGAAATAAGAAAAGGAAAAACATACTAAAGAGCTGAGTTGAATTTTTTTTCTGTTTTTCCAATGATTTTAAGATGCTGTTTTTCATGATTATTAGTTTTAAATGAAGAAGTATTATTTGTGCTGCCAGATGTATTTTCCGGCTTTCTGGATACAAAGGTATTCCCCAAAACAAACTAACGCTGGCCTTTGGGCACGAGTGGCACAATCCTGTACACGAATGGAAAAAAGCCGTACACGAATGGTAAGGGAGTAGGAAATAAATCCATTTTATTACCTTGCGACAAATAATTGAACTCCTATGGCAACCCGGACCCTTCTCCTCTTTTTTATCCTCATTTTCGTGGCGCCATCTTCTTTTGCCCAGCAACGGGTCATTGACCAGTTGGAGCCACTCCGTGACACACTACCTCCTTCCATTGAAAAAGTAGATGTATTGATCGCAATGGCAAGAGCTTATGGCTATTGCGGCTATTCTGAAAAGAAGTACAAAGTATTGGAAGAAGCCAATGACATATCCAGGCAGATAGGCTATAAGGAGGGAATTGGCTTGTGTTTAATTTTCCAGAGCATACAGGAGTTCAATGAAGGGGATATTGACAGATCACTAGAATCAATAGAAAAAGCAACGGCAATTGCAGAAGAAATAGGCTCAAAAGATTTCAAATTATTTTGTGATTACAACTTAGCAGAATTCTATGTATATGGCAAATCAAACTTCAAAAAGGGAATTGCAATTTCGAAAAAAGCATTGCTTGAAGCGGGAACCAATGCATCCAAAAAGAACATTGGCAATACACAAAAGATATTGGCCATCAGTTATACCGGAATCGGAGACACGACCATGGCCCTGCGTACCTTCCAAACAGCCCTTGAGATCTTTGAATCATACGAAGATTCTCCCGACATAGATCCAGGGCTAGGAACGGAGAGCGCCCAGACGCTAGACCACGGGGCAATGAATGCTGGCCAAATACATGAATACACAGGGCAGCTTTATACTAACCAAGGAAGACTTGACCTAGCTCTTCTACACTCATTGAGTGCTTTGCACACTTATGAAGAATGGGAGGCTCCTTTCTTTGAGGGGGGAGTCTCCTTGGGCATAGCTGACATATTACAGCTTCAGGGAAGGCTGGATGAAGCACTCAAATACCTGCGTAAAGCAAAAGATGATTTCATTTTAATCAATAATACATATTTTGAAGCTCAGGCAAACAGCAAAATAGGTTCTATCCATGCACAACTCGGGGACCTTGTCGAAGCCCAAAAGATTACGAAAGAAGCGCTTGGCGCCTTTATTCAAGAGAAAGACAGTCTTGATATGATGGACACTTACAAAAACTTGGGGAAGATTGAGCTGTCCCTCAACAATCTTGACAACGCTGAATCCCACTTTACTTCGGCTTTTGAAATCGCAGAAATTCTAAAGGATTCACTTGGGATGGGCAAAAATGCTGGAATGCTGGGGAACATTGCTGCACAAAATGGGGATTTTGAATCAGGACTGTCTTATCAAAAAAGGGCATTGTCCATCAAAGAAGCATTCGGCAGAATTGTAGAAATGCCCAACACTTTGCTCGACATTTCCAGCCTTTTTGAGAATTGGGACAAACCTGATTCTGCCATCTATTATGCTCAAATGGCGCTAGATTATTCCGCACAAACCAAAACAACTACCAATTTAAAAAACAGCCATTTGAAGCTAAGTGAGTTGTATAAATCAGATAATGATTTTGAAAAGTCCCTGATCCACCATCATGCGTTCCATGGATATTTCCAGAAATTGTATACTGAAAATGCACAACAACTGCTGAAAGAGGAACAGGTGCGGCAAAACGTTGAATTATTTCAGAAAGAAAAGGCAGCGGCTGAAGCCAATGCAGCGCTCCTATCTCAACGAAATCGTTTGTTTGTTGCACTGGGAACAACCTTTCTTTTTCTATTTTTGGCGAGTGGTTACCTTGGATTGCGCTTACGCAGTTCAAAAAAGGAAATCGAATCCCAAAACCAGAAGCTCACCGATCTAAACCAAACAAAGGATAAGTTTTTTGGTATTATCGCTCACGATATCCGAAGCCCGATGGTTGCGCTGCAAAGCGTTGGCAAACAAATGGAATTTTATTTGAAAAAAGGGCGGTTTGACAAACTGGAAAGCCTGGCAAAAATGGTCGAGCAGACTACCCATCAATTGGACGCCCTGCTCGACAACCTATTGAACTGGGCATTGTTGCAGCGTGGCGTGATGCCTTTTAACCCATCGATCATTTCCTTAAACAATGTCGTATCTGATGTGTCAAATTTATTTAACGGGGCTATTGAAGCCAAACATATCCATTTCAAAAAGGAAATCCCTGATGGTATAAAAGTAGTAGCAGACGAAAGCGCCCTCCATACAACCTTACGCAACCTGATGAGCAATGCCATCAAATTTACGCCCGAAGGAGGTATCGTTTCGATAAATTCAGAAATAGAAAACAGGAGCGTATTGATTAAAATCAAAGACACCGGAACAGGTATTGAAAAAGAAATTTTAGAAAAACTGTTTTCATTGGAAAGGAAAAGCACCAAAGGTACCGCTGGCGAAAAGGGCACAGGTCTTGGTTTAATATTATGCAAAGAGTTGATAGAAATGAACAAGGGGGGACTCGCTGTTTTCAGCGAAGTAGGCAATGGCTCGTCTTTTGAGTTCTCTATCCCAAAAAAATGAGGCGGTATGCAATGTCCTGTGAAATTGCAGATGTTTTATTCTCATAATTTTGAATTTTCAATCTTATCCAAATGTCCAAATTCAAAATACTGATAGTCGAAGACGAACCGCTATATGCTTCCAACTTGGAGATGCTGGTAGAGGAATTAGGGTATGATTGTGCAGGTGTGGCCGACAATGCCGAAGACGCCCTCCATAAAGTTGCTAAACATGCCCCCGACCTCATCTTGATGGATATCAATATAGCAGGTAAAACAGATGGCATAGCGCTCGCCGAGCAGATCAATCAAAAAGAAACCGTTCCAATTATTTTTATTACTTCTTTGAGAGACGACGAGACGTATGGCAGGGCCAAGGCGATCAGGCCTTATGCTTTTGTGGGTAAACCATTCAATGAAATGGATTTGCAAAGAACCATTGAGTTAGCCGTAAGTCGTCTTTCAGATTCAGAAGATGAGGGTACAAGCAAAACCTGGTCACAGGATATTCTTTTCAAAAACTGCTTTTTTATCAAAGTGCGTCAGCAATTGATCAAAGTTCCATTTGAAGAAATCCTTTTCATCGAAGTAGAGAAACACTACAGCACCATTACCACAGGCAACAAAAACTTTGTGGTCCGAATGAGCTTGAACGATTTGTTGCAAAAACTTCCAAGTGGGAAGTTCCTGCGTACCCATCGGAGCTACCTCGTCAATGCTTCCAAAATTGAATCGTTTGATCTGGCCGACAGTGTGGTTTTTGTGTCCGGGCACTCCATTGCATTGAGCAGGGGATACAAAAACCAGGTTTTGGAGCAGTTGAGTTATTTGTTGTAAGGGAGTAGGCAATAAATAAGCTACCCAATTTTGCGAAGTTATTTTTTCTTGTAAAAGTGCTTGAAAAACTAAGAATAGTGGGGCTATGGTTCTTTTTTCAAGTGTTTTAGAAGGAAAAAGAACGAGCCAAAATGGGTAGGTTATTTGTTGCCTACTCCCTAAACTATACAACCTATTCCTCTTCCCGGAAAACCACCTCCCCTCCCTTCATCACCAAAACCACCTGCCGCAAGTCGCTGACGTTCTTGGAAGGGTCTCCCGTCACGACCACAATATCTGCCAACAAGCCTTTTTTTATCAAGCCCAATTTATCATCAATTCCGAACACCCCGGCATTCACGCTGGTGGCTGATTTCAAAACCTCCAATTCAGACATCCCGTATTCCACCATCATTTCCAGTTCCCGCACATTGTCGCCGTGGGGGAAAACGCCGACATCGCCTCCTGCACAAATAGTAACGCCAGCTTCGAGGGCAGCATTAAAGCTTTTGCGCTTTTGCACAATTCTGGATGGTTCGGCATCAATGCCTTTGCGCCAGCCTCGGTATTGTGAAACAGCATCCCCGGCAGCGATGGTCGGGCAGAGTGCGACACCATGTTCAGCCATCAACCGGAATATTTCCAGTGTGCCGCCGTCGCCGTGTTCAATTGTTTTTACGCCAGCAAGGGTAGCCCGCTTCATGCCTTCTGGGGTTGCAGCATGTGCGACGACAGGCCGCCCTGAACT
The DNA here is from genome assembly GCA_029263015.1 of Saprospiraceae bacterium. GTDB lineage: Bacteria > Bacteroidota > Bacteroidia > Chitinophagales > Saprospiraceae > UBA6168. The sequence continues at coordinate 30,908 of JAJCYI010000027.1, forward strand.
CGCTGCCGTTTCGACGATCAATTTCAATTCTTCCGATGAAAAAGTGGGCATCGCTTCTTTGTTTGGCCCCCAGCGGTAGTCTGCATAAATTTTGACAAGGTCGGCCCCACCGCCAATCTGGCGTCGTACTTCCTTGATGAGTCCGTCCACGCCATCTGCTTCAATAGCGCCAAGCGGCACAGCCACATGAGAGGCAAAACCTTTGGGACCATAACTCCCTGTGACCACGATGGCAGGCCCAGCCACCAACAACCTTGGCCCAGGGATAACGCCCTTTTCAATGGCTTGCTTCAATCCGACATCAGCATAACCTGCACCTTCTGAACCCAAGTCTCGCATCGTCGTAAAACCTGCCATCAATGTTTTTTCAGCATGGACAACGGCGCGGGCAACCCGTTCTGCCTGGCTTTCTTTCAGCACCTGGTCATTCCAGGAAGTTTCATCATAAGGGTGCAGCAGTAAATGGGAATGGCCTTCGATGAGGCCTGGGAGCAATGTGCTACCAGGCAAATTGACCGTCTCTGCACCAATTGGGGCTTTGATGTTCCTGACTTCCCCCGCAGCAACTATATATTCGCCTTCCACGAGCACAGCCCAGCCCTCGTGCATATTTTCTCCATCAAACACGCGGTCGGGAAGGAGAAGGTACGATTGGCTTTTTGCTGAAAGAAACAAAATCATAAAAATGGAGAAGAGTAGGATAAAACGGAGAGGAGTTGAGTATTTCATTCATTACAGTTTAGAGTATTTCTAATTGTTGGTGTCTTCCTCTCGGTGTCCGACGCCTCTAATGGCGTCGGACACCTTTGCAAGAATAAAGGGTTAGGTGTCGGACGCCCTGCGAGGCGTCGGACACCAGGGGAAGAAAGTGGCTGCATTGATACTTCCGACATTTTGAAATGCGCCTGGTAAAAATAGCAAGTGCTCAAAAGTCCAGTATTTTCCTAAATAACTGATAACCGATGGCCTATTTATAGTATTAACCATAATACCGGCTTGCAGAAACTTATCACATTTTTCATTCATTCAAACAAGAAAAACCCAATTCGTTTTTGTGGTAAAACAAAATTGAGTAACTAGCACAACCAAAATCAATAACCTCACGGACAAACATCTTTTTTCACCTCTTAATAAATTGAAATGAAAAACCTGACACCTGCCCTTTTCATGCTGACTGTATTATCAACCAGCAACTTACAAGCACAAAATTTTAATGCTGAAGCTTCAACTTCCTTCACCGTTTGGACAGTAAATGGCGACGTGAGTTATTCAGCAAAAAAATCATCCGAGGACTTAGTCATTTTACCCGGCATGACCTTAAAAGAAGATGCCATTGTCCATGTTGCAAGTAAATCTTCTGTAAAACTGGTTAGAAACAATGACATCGTATCACTTAACGCAGAAGACCATTATTCATTAAATGGAGATATGGTCCGTAAAAACATCGCAAAACAATCGGAGGTTACATCGGTCTTTTTTGAAAAACTGATTGCTTCCAGTAAATATTCAAAAGCCAAAAATAGTCTGACCGCAACAGGATCAGGTTACGGAACCGAAAGCGGGAAACAGGCCAAAAAAGACCAGGGAGGGGGGTACGGAACCGAAAGCGGGAAACAGGCCAAAAAAGACCAGGGAGGGGGGTACGGAACCGAAAGCGGGAAGCAGGCCAAAAAAGACCAGGGAGGGGGGTACGGAACCGAGAGCGGGAAGCAGGCCAAAAAAGACCAGGGAGGGGGGTACGGAACCGAAATTTCAGAGAATAAAGCAAAAAAGAAAAAAGCTATTAAACGTTTGAAAAAAGACCGCATTTATAAAAAAAGCAAGAAGGTTCAAAAGCTTTTAATGAGGGCCGCCACAATGGAGGATATTGATTTACCCTCAGAGGCTGATTTATTTTACAAAAAAGCTCTATCAAAAAAACCAAGCGACCCAATTGCCAACCAGATGCACGCCGCATTCTTGGATAAATAATTTAGTTGAACCACAAAAGGCACAAAAGAAATAATTCTTTTGTGCCTTTTGTGGTTCAACTAAAATCCTAATTTTCCGATAAATATTTTTCCTCGAATGTTTTATACGCAGGGGTATTTTTCGCATTTTCGAGATCGGTATCTGCTTTTAATTTTTCATAATTATTAAATCCTTTTTCGATTGCTTTTTCAAGCCAAGTGATAGCCTTCTCCCCATCACCAGAAATGGAATAAAGGCAGGCAATATTATAATAAATCAAATCATTGCTTGAATCAACTGTTGCCCATTTTATATTAACATCAATACAATCATTATATTTTTGGGTCATATAATACATAAAGCCCAAATTTTCATAAGCAATAAATAAATCTGGATTTAACTCAATAGATTTTAAATACATTTTTTTCGCAAGCCCATGCTCGCCTTTACTATAATATGTCAAGCCAATGTTGTTGTATAATTCTGCATTATAATCAGGGTTCATGGCGATCACAGACTTATAATAATAAATAGCGTTGTTGTATTTTTCCCTTTCCTGAAGAATGTTTCCCATATACCATTTATAGCCTATCTGCATTGAATCTATAGAGGATATTTTCCCACATGCGACTTCTGCCTTTTCCAAATCATCATGCATAAAATACGATCCAGTTAAATTAAGATAAGGCATCACCCATTTCGGGGAAATATGACTTGCTTTTTTAAACATTAATATTTGTCCATCATATAATTTTTTAGCATTATTTGGATCATGGTTTTTATTTTTCTCTAATTTATATAATTCTTTTTTTATCAACCCTATTTCATTATAAATAAACGCAGCCTCATCATCATACTTCAAAGCCAATTGTTCTTTTTCCAATGCCAAATTAAACAGGGATTCGTCATTATTCTTTTCACCTTCCAGCCGCAACAACAGCCCTTCGTAATAATATTTTTTGGAAATCAATCGATCATATAAATAATGGGACTTTCCGAGTAATGAAGCTGCTTTATTTAAATAAGCCGGATTGGATTTATATTTTTCGCCAAAATTTTTCCAGCGCTCATTCATTTCCGCAGGATCGGCTTTCAAATAGGCATTTATAGATTTTTGGGATTCATCTTGCAGGGCCACGGCAAAATTCCTTTTCAAAATAAAATGCAAATCTTGCAAGGATTCTTCTGTAGATAAAATATCATACAATTCGCTGGCTGATTTCCCTACCTGCCTTTTTCCACCAACATCACTGGGCAAAAAATACTGGTCATCCAGTGCGGCGATAAATTCATCATACAATTGTTGAACGGATGTGTCGGCTTTTGCCAATATTTCATCACCCCTGCCTTTGGTGCTGACGGACGCCAATAAGGGCGGCTGGCCATTCCTTGCCTCACGGAGGGCTGCCAGTTCATCCGAATCCACTTGGGAAAGACTGGTTTTGGGTGGCCCAACCAACATAGGAAACTGCTGGTATTCAGTTTCCACCGGGATTTTTTCCTTCAGGTATTTATCCAATTCAAAAAGGTGTATCTCGGCATTATTATCTACATCTGCCAGGCCGGTGAGTCCATCGATGAGGTGGTAGGAAAATACACCCCTGCCTCCACCCCATTGCTCACCCTCCAAGGAAAATTCATTGGGTTGACAGGACATGATTTTCACCTGATTCTTAAATTGCTGCGAAAGTGCTGCTGCTGTGGATGTCGCCCCTTCGTCCCCCCCAGCCAATTTGCCAGAACGGCAAGCATCTGTAATGAGGGTGACTTTGGCCTTTTTTATTTCAACGAGATCGGCCAGGATGTCGTTTAGGTCATTGACCCGCAAGGCACCGATGCGGTAATTGGTCGGAGGGGTATCATAGGCCAACAGAAATCCCCGGTTGCGACTGGTCGCTGTTTCGACATCTCCGTGACCTGAGAAATAGATGATTATCTGGTCGTTTTCCTGTGCCTCTTCCAACAGCCAATCAAGCTGACTATATATATTGGCAACCGTAGCCTCTTCATTGGTGATAACTTGTATCTGATCGTCCTTGAGTGCGCCGCCGGACTTTGATTTCAAAAATGCGACAAATTCCTGCGCATCCACATGGGCATATTTAAGGGAAGGGATCCCAGCGTCCTGATAACTGGAAATACCGATAACAAGTGCATGGACTCTGCCTGCCATACCTGCCGAGCCATCATCAATTGGGGCCACGCCCTTTTGTTGTGCATTGATAAAAAAGGGAAAGAGGAGGGCTGTTAAAAAAAGTGCTTTCTTCATAAGGCTTTGGATAAGGGTAAAAAGTAAAAAGTAAAAAGTAAAAGGTAAAAAGTAAAAATGGGGTTTTGCTATTCGCTGATTGCTGCGCTGGATTATGTAATAAATACAGGTTCTTTGGCAGACCCAGTGGAATTAGGGTAGACAGGGTTGCAGTACGCTGTACCTCTACTGTCTTTACATTTTTCATTTCTACTACCAATGTTGCGCCGCTCTGCAGCTAAATTTTTCCATCGAATAATACTCGATACCGCTTTTATGATTGTCTAGCGAGCAATTTTCACTAAATTCCCGCTTGGTATTTATATTGATCGTTTTTTCCGCCTGATGTTATCAGTAAGGCGCAATAAATTTTTAAAAAGATATATAATGAAACTAACCCTCTTGGCAGTCGCCATACTGTGCAGTAGTTTTCTATACCTGCATGAAACCAGCACCACCCTTTCACCAAAACAAACTTCTGATTTTTTTGCAGCGCCGCCGTTGGCAGATTCCTATAAAGCAAAAATAGCACAGGAAGTCTTCCAAAAACTAAAAGCGGCCAAAGGGGATTTTCGCTCCCGCAAGCCAGAGTTGCACCTCGTTGAGTCAACGGGCATGGGCATCGCGGCTGCATTCCCATTGACCGGGGTGATAAAACTGGAAGAAAAAGGCTATGACCTTTGCACGGAATTTGGTGCGGACTCGCTGAATGCGCTGGCCATCCTCCTTGCCCATGAGTTGGTTCACTGCTATGAGCGGCATAATTGGGAAAATCTGTTTGCCTGGGAGTACAGCCATACCAGCATGAAAAATGCGGTCAGCAATGAACAGAAAAAAGATGAAATACAGGCCGATTACCTTGGAGGCATATTGGCTTATCAGGCTGGTTTTAAGGTATTTGGAGTCATGGGTGAATTTCTCGACAAGGTTTATTCAACCTATCGTCTAACAGATGAAAACATGTCGAACTACCCTGGATTGGAACAGCGGAAATTGTTTGCCGTGGAATCGGAAGATAAGTTCAGGTATTTTTCAAACCTCTTTGAAATGGCCAACCTACTGACTGTAAAAGGGGAATATGACGATGCCCTTGCCTATTACGAAGAGGTGTTGCACGATTTTAACAGCAGGGAAGTCTATAACAACATTGGGGTGGTTTCCTTACAATCGGCACTGCAACATTTTTCACCCAAACAAAACAAATTTGCCTATCCGATCGAACTGGATGTGGTGTCCCGAATGAGCAGGGGAGGTAAGGGTGCCATCGACCTGGAATACAGGGAGCGCAAGTTACTCGATGCCCTATTTTATTTTGAAAATGCCAAACATTTCGACCCAACCTACCCAATTGCCCACCTGAACAAGGCCTGCACCAATGCGCTGCTCGGCATTGCCAATCCTGCAACAAGTAACCTGGAATGGAGTGACGCCAAAGTATCAGCAAACCGGGCCATCCAGATGTCAGCGGGCAAACCAGAATGGAAGAGCACTTTGTCGGACGGACATGTGATGTTAGGCATTTTATCGGCCTTAAAAGAACAGAATGAAGAAGCTCTCCAGTACTTTGACAAGGCGTTGGCAATAGACAATAATCACGTTTTGGCAAAAGCCAATAAAAGTGTTTTGGGCGCAGGTAATAGCCCTTTTAGCAGTACTGGAAATTTGCAAGCAGGAAACGAAACCATTGACGGAACTCCATTCTCTGAAATGGATTTTGGTGACAGCAACGTCAAATTCAAACTCAAGAAGTCATTGACCGATTCGATTGTCCTGTGGCGAAAGGAATTGCCAAATTCTTACGTGCTCGCACATGAATCTATCAAAGGCGATCCCTCCTCCGCCGAATCAACTTTCCATCTTTTTCATTTGACCGAAGAAGGTTATGAGGGGGAAACACTGGAAGGCATTTCCCTCAAAAATGGCACTTACAGCGTGATCCTTGAAAAATATGGCCAGCCTCATGAGCAGTTCCGATTGGGCAACGGCGCATTACTCCATTATGAATACAAAAACCAAGAACTGATCTTTCGACTTGGGCCAGATGGGAATTTGATGCAATGGTGTATTTATCAGCAGCCTAACAGTTAGCATTGGGCAGTGGGCAGTGGGCAGTGGGCAGTAAAAATCGGGAGAAGTAATCCTGCTATTAGAAAATATTATGATGGATATTTTTGGGTTCTAAGAACCAAAAACGTCAATACTATTTTACTCTTTTTAGGGAAAGGCTCGAAGGCTCCCTCAGTTCTCTCCTTTTTTAGGCCCTATATCTTATTGCATTCCTTACCATGGAACTTTCCTTTTTTCTTGTTTTACTATCTTTCTTTATTATGAATTCTTGTTTTTTTGTCACCAATTTCCACCAATATAATGCTGGTATCAATTCCCCTGAATGCTTCTCTAATCTATACATCAATTCAATATTGGGTTCTTCCCTGTCATTAATTATTCGACTTAGTCGTGTGTAATGAATACCTATATCTTCTGACAGCCGTTTCTTTGTCCTATTTAATATTCTCGCATATTCCTCAAGATGCTTTCCAAAACTTTTTTCGTCTGCAAACACCTCTTCTTTTATATAATCTGCCAATAGAAACTTAAACCTCAACAACTCGGAATAAACCCTTTGCTCTTCTGTCCGTTCCCGCAATAATTTACGCCTAAATGCCAATAGTTCTTCATTCGATTTTTCCTTTTCTTCTCCTGTCAAATCTTTTGGGATCAACATCGAATCTGCTATTTCAGCATCTGTATATTTCTTTCGCAGCTCGTTATATAATTTTTCATATTTCTTCATCTCCAATATATTTTTGTATTAGTGAATTCGACGCCCCTTCAAAGACTGCCAATTGATTTCCCATTTCAATAAACCCATAAGTTTCTTGGTAATATCTGACCAGCATTGTTTTTGGTGTCAATGATACAAAACCATCATATCCTCTCTTGAACGATATCCGACATGCGTAACCAATCAAACAACCAGGAATGTTTTGTATCGACTTGCCCTTTCCTCTATAATTTTTTGATGATTCTATCAAATTTATGTGTATCCGCAATTCTTCCGGTACATCTATTATTGACATTATTCCCAAAAGCTCTTTCTGCTTTTGTAACCTTATTATGAAAACGTGGTTCTGTGATTCCGTACTCCAATCGAATGTAAAACCCTTATGACCCTTCAGCTTTTCCACCTCTTTTTCGGTCAATCTCAATATGACTCCTTTTAGCTTTTCTCCCGTCTTGGCATCTATTAGTTTCATAGCGTGTCTAATCAATTATCCTATTGCAAATATAATTAAACATATTTACGTAAACAATAAACATCGTTGATCTTTGCCCCTATGGCAGATAACCCCAGCTTTCATTTGACGGAAGAAGGCTACGAGGGGAAATGGAACTTACTAATTGATTTCGGGAAAATACGGCAAGGCACACAAACAGTTCCATTATGAATACAAAAACCAAGAACTGATCTTTCGACTTGGGCCAGATGGGAATTTGATGCAATGGTGTATTTACCAGCAGCCGGACAGTTAGCAGTGGGCAGTGGGCAGTGGGCAGTAAAAATCGGGAGAGGTAACCCAGCTATTAGAAAATATTATGATGGAGTTTTTTGGGAGGGGGAGTAGTGCTAATAGAGGGCGATTTGCAGTGGGCAGTGACAGCGAGGGTTGGGTCTGACATTTTACCTTTATCTGATAGGGGGTTAATAGAAACGTGGGATTTCTTTAACTCGATATGGGAATCAAATTCCTCCAAACCTTTGGCTAACGGTCTTAATAAACTGCGTTTTAATGCAGTTTATTTATTGTTAGCGGTATTTGTTCTTTAATTCTTTGATATGTGTCTTATAGAAATTTTTGAAATCTTCCGTTGGAGATTCACAGAGGTATATCTTTGTCCCATCATCCCTAAAATATTTATTATCTATTGTTGTTTTTAGTTCCACTTCTCTGAACCACTGGGACAAAAGAATATCTTTATTTATATCATCAACACCTGAATCTACCCAGATCATATAATCTTTAGAAAGGCTATCGGGTGCCCAGAATGTAAAACTACTTCCATCAACTGAAAATGGTTGGGGAATATTATTGTCCTTGCCATAAAACATTACAGAACCGGCTTGACAATAGTTATCACAATAAATATCGCAGTTGTTTCTGTTTTCCTGGTCCAGACCCATATAAATATCTTCCACCTTTTGCCCTATTTCTTTCCAGCCTGTCATATTTGCCAAGGCCTGTGGTATATCACGATTAATCCCATCTTCCCATCTGTATGCACCTTCATTAACAGATTTCTCGAAAGTGGTTAGTGACATTGAATGCGAACGGTAGATGTACAAGGGGACAAACATTAGGACTACCAGTAAACCAAAAAAATATATTGAATGTTTTCTAATGTACTTTTCAAAAAAATAAGCTCCAAATACAAATAAAATTGGATAAATGCCCATCGCATAATATGATTTGCCGCTACCTGCAAGCATCAACACAATTACCAAAATGTACATAATTCCAAACAACCTGTATTGCATTTCTTTTCTATGGAATAATAAAACCAGTAGCCCACCAAACCAAATAAACAGTGCGTGCAAATTGTTTGTTAATTGTTCAAGAAGAAAATCTGAAGGGCGTATGTGCACCAGTTGTGTTTCCCTTAATTCGGACATATGAGACAAAATGGGCCAGTTATGTTGATATTGCCAAATAAGGTTTGGTAAGATAATAGCAAAACCAATGACCAAAGCAATAAGAAAATATTTGGATATGTAAAGATGTCTATGTTTGGAAACCAACAACGAAATCGCAAAAGCTGCATAGAAGAAAACAATGGAGTATTTATTTAAAAAGGCAAATCCAAATACTATTGCAATCCAAATCCAGATTTTGGGATTGTTTCGCCTTATCATTACCAATATTAAGTATCCGGAAAGCAACCAATATAAATAATTAAATGATATAGGTTGAAACCCTGTGTTCGTATTTAGGTAAATATGGGATAATAAATAGGAGAGACTCGCCAGGGAGATCGCTATTTTTTTACCTCCCAGTTCTTTAACAGCTAGACCTATAATAATCAAAGTGATTCCACCAATCAATGCCGGAAAGAACCGTAGTGCAAATGCTGTATTGCCGAAAATTAATGTTGCAATTTTCCCAAAAACAGCTATGGAGGGAGCAACTGAAATATACCCCCATGCAAGATGCTCGCTTTGTGCATAATATAGATAAGCATCCCCGTGTAACTCAAAGTTCGAGAATGTAAAAAAATGAAATAGGATTTTCACTGAAGCAAAAAACAATATTAATTGCCATTCGCTTGAGATTACAAAAGTGGATCTGTTTAACTTCATTTTTTGCTCATTACCGCTAACATCCCGCTATCCACAACCCTTCATCCCTATTGCGTTTACCGATGAGTTGTGTTTAGCGGCGAGTTAGGTTTATTTCCGCAATAGATAGAGGCTAAAATAGCGATTCATTATATCGAATCAAAAGGGCTTTCGAAGCTTTTATTATTCGCATTAAATATATGGGGTTAAATCTAACGGTTCATGATGAGAATCTGAAAAATGGTCTGAGTAAAGGGAAACGTGGGGTTTAGTTAACCTATTCAGAAAGTCCATTTGCTTAGAAATACCTATCCTTTTATTATCCGCTTTGTGATGGATTGATTCCCATTACTCATTTCTATAAAATATAACCCACTTGGCAAGCCGGAAAGGTCAATTTGCCCACCAGTTACAAAGGTTTGGCTGTGGATCAACATACCAACAGCATTTCTTATGTTGACATTCCATTTATCTAAATCGTTTCCTTTGATTTGAATAATTCCGTTTGTAGGATTTGGATAAATTTGAATGCCGTCATTACTGGTTAGGTTTTCTTTGATAGATACAGGCGTCTGACAAGCAGTTTCGATTTCTTCTACACTGTTGCATCCGGGGTCATTCGATTGAATAGTATAATTTCCGCCATTTTCGAGGTACTTGCAAATGCTTGGAACATCACAAATGCTAAGAAAACCATTGAACCTAATCCACAAATCAAAACCTAAAAGCTCAACGTTATCCAGACCTGTGAGACTTGCAAGAGCGTCGTTGTCATAAATATAAAGTCCTCCTCCTAAAGTTAGAAGATTCTCCAAAGCAGATAAATCAACTAAAGAGGAATTTTTTTCAGCTCTTAAGGAACCATTAATTTTATAAAGACTTTCCAGTCCAGAAAAATTAACCAAGGAGGAATTTTCCTCTGTTGTAAAAGAGCCATTAATTTTATACAGATCTTCCATTCCAGAAAAATTCTGAAAGTTATCATTGTTCATAATCCATAAATTATCTTCAATAGATTTGAGGTTTTCCAAACCAGAAAAATTAACCAAAGCGGAATTGTTCTCCGCAGTCAAAGAACCATTAATTTCATACAGATTCTCCAAACCAGAAAAATTAACCAAAGCGGAATTGTTCTCTGCTTTTAAGGAACCATTAATTTCATACAGGCTCCCTAATCCTGAAAAATCAACCAGCCCGACATTTTCCCTGATGAATAAATCACCCCCAATAGAATGGAGGTTTTCCATTCCGGAAAAATTCTGAATATTGTCATTCCCTCTGATAGATAAACTACCCCCAATAGAATGGAGGTTTTCCATTCCGGAAAAATTCTGAAGAGTGTCATTTCCACTGATAGATAAATTACCTTCAATAGAATGGAGGTTTTCCATTCCGGAAAAATTTTGAATATTGTCATTCCCACTGATAGATAAACTACCTTCAAAAGAATTGAGGTTTTCTATTCCGGATAAATCAACCAGCCCGTCATTATCATGGATGGTCAGGTTTACACTAAATGGTTGTACGAATTCAAGACCCGTCAAATCCGTCAAATTATGATTTTCGGCAATAAGAATGCTTTCACCTATATAAGATATGGTATCCAAGCCACTCAGAGAAATTAGGCCACTATTATTAGAAATAGTCAATTCTTCAATATCGAAAGGCTTGCTTATATCACTTAATGAAATTAAGCTATTGTTGTTATCAACTGTAAATCCCCATACATATTCAAGGTTATTCATCCCAGCCAATGAGACCAAAGCACCATTATTTGAAATTGTAAAATTCCTGATATCATGCACCCAAGAGGGTCCGCCAAGATGCCAAAAACATGTACCCTCTCCGACATAAGAAAGTGATTCCAGACCATTCAGATCATTCAATGCATCATTATTATTAATATTCAGACATCTTTTAACATAAGAAAGATTATTCAGGCCCTCCAGAGAATTCAAAACACCATTGTTTTCAATACTTAGATAGTCTAAAGAATCCAGACTGGGCATTCCATTAAGAGAAATTATATTATCATTGTTTCTTATTTCAAGGCCTTTATATGTGTGATAACTACCATTTTCGTGCTTATCATAGCAAGTACCAACTTTTGATAAACTATCTAAACCAGCCAAAGAGGCCAGGGAGTCATTTTCTATGATTTCGACACATCCCTGTACAGTATTCAAATTGTTTAGACCTTCAAGAGTAGTTATTGTGGGATTATTACTTATTTCCAAACCAGTCTGATAGAACGCATACGACCCAATTGATTTTACGCATTTCCCTACGTATAATAGATTTTCCAATCCAGTTAGCGATGACAAAGATGGATTATCATTTATGTATAAACATAATTTAACCGAGTCTAGGCTGTTCAATCCATTTAATGAGACTAATGAGGTATTCGCGTGGATGATGAGGTTTCCTTCGACTTTGTCAAGGCTAACCAACCCACCTACAGAAGTTAGGGAAGGATTATCCTGAATCACCAGGCCGAAAGATAGATTTATAGAGGTGCTAAAATCATCGTATCTACCAACATAGGCCAAACTTTCCAATCCTTTTAAAGAGCTGAGAGAATAATTAAATGCAATAATACAACTCATCATTACCGAATCAAGATTGTTCAATCCGCTTAATGAGTCTAAAGAGTAATTATCCAGAATCATGAGGTTCCCTTCAACCTTTTCAAGACTATCCAGGCCACACAAAGAAGTTAAAGACGGATTAAGCCAAATGAACAGTGAATCCTTTATTAAGGAAATTCCAATTAGGCTATCCAAGTTGTTAATATCCTCTCCTGAAATAATGACAGAACCTGGTATTTCAGTGCAATCCGGATAATTGATTGGAAAATTGTCAATGTCAGCCTGGTTGGAAAAGGTGATGCTACCATCTAGCATGCAGTCATCTTGTGCAGAGATTTCAGAAATAATTGGTAAGGAGACGAGTACAAGGAGAAATAGGTGCTTTTTCATGATGCGGGCATTTAATGAAAAGATAAGTGATGATGCTTTAAAGATAGCCAATTAAAAGCCATCCATACCTCAGGTTTTGTTGCAAATCCCTTCGTTTTTGTTTCAGAACTTGTTTATTGGGGATCTTGAGGGATAGAATATGGGAGGAGTATGGATCCAATCTGGCTTTTACAATTTTTATAGAAATTGCTGTTAATTAATTCCGGGGTTTGTTCTAACTACCCACAAATCATCTTATTTCGGTACAATCCCCACCTTTAAAGTCAATAATACTGGTTAAGCAAATCAAAGTCAATAAAAATCAAAAGCAAATGAGTTTACTTTACTTCATTGGCGCTGGTTTGCAACTAGGGGCATAGAGTGCGGACAGGCGTTCAAAATTGGCCACAGGACTCAGCCTTGCGTCAGCAGCGCATATTTCCCCAACTTGATTAAACCCCAGAATTTTCGATCTCGCAAATCCAGTGTTAGACGCCTTTCGAGGCGTCGAACACCAGACATCCCCCTACTCCAAACTCCCATTCACCGCTTCCACAATTTTCTGTTCCCACACATCTGGCCTGTCAGTGGTTTTTGCAACTACCTGGAAGGTGGCTTTCTGCACGCCGCCTTTGAACACCCGGCCATTTAAGGTAACTGTACCATTATTTACTTCATACAAACCCCTGATCGCATACACCTCTTTTTTTTGAGGGCTTTTTGTAAAAACCATTTTATTCAACCTGCCATTCACTAAACCTTCGGCGAGGTGTTCGTCCAGCAGGTTGGAAAGGTAGAGGTGATCGTCCAGCAGGTTTTTGTCGAGGAAAAGGCTCGGTGCAATGAAATCACTTTTTTTGCTGATCGGAATGACGGTCGATTCAGTAACAAATCCAATGGGAAAACTCGATGCTTCTTTGGTGGGAACGGTCAGCACGGGCGTCTGATCTTCGGCAATGCCCTCCGCCAGTTGGGGCACGTAGTCGCGAGCAAAATTGAAAAGCTCCGACACATCTACCGCACCATCTGTTTTGGCCATGCCGTGCAGCAAGCTGTAGGTCAGCAGGCCCTGTTGCAGGTTTTTATCTTCCCAACTTCTTTGCCCCGACTCGCTCGAAGCCAGCACAAACATGCCGTTCCGGTCTTTGAGCCGTTCCAGTTCCCGCTCTTGCGAAGACGACAATGACCTGCTGGCAAACAGGTTTTCCGCGGCTTGCCCAGAATGACATGCATCGAGGATGACGACCCTTTTTTTGGCGGGTATTTTTTTGATCCAGTCCGTCAAAGTATCGGTAGAGATGCAAAAATTATTTCGCCGGTCGGCAGCAGCCAGATTCATGTCCCCACAGTCCATGGTCAGATAATAAAAGTCGGATTTCTCACCATCGGTATAAGTCACCCCGTGGCCAGAAAGGAAAAGGAACAACACATCTTCTGCATTCGCAGTGGAAGCCACCTTCCTGAAAGCAGCTTGAACATTTGTCTTACTTGGCCACTTTGTTTCATCTGACCCTTCTGTAGTGAGCAAGGTTATGTGGACAGCACCCTTAAAAAGGGGGCCGCTGATATTCGCAATAGAGGTAGCCATGGCCTGGGCATCCTTATCGGGGAATCCCAGGTCAATGTTTTCTCCATTATACTGAGAAGTGCCGATGATGATAGCGTGGATGCCAGGATCGGGCCGCGTGGCAAAGGAGATGTTTTTCAACCCACCTGGGCCACCCCGACTGGCTTTGGGAAATGGGTACACTTCATATGGTGGGCTTTTCAGCCATCCTTCTTCATTATATGCAAGAAGGGAAATTACATTTTTATGCAAATCTTCTTCTTTTGAGAAATAATGGCTTGTGTATTGTTCAAGATCAATGGGACTACAGTTCGCATCACCACCGCAGGCATCCTCCATGATTTCCGAACCATTGATAAATACGCTGACTTTGCCAATACCTCCCGTGCGTTCTGTTAAATCAATGTGCAATTTATTGTTTTTGATGGCCACACTGATTTCCGGGTACATTTTTAATTCATCCAGACTTCCCACATTGCGGAGTTTACCTATTTCATAACCCAGCAATATCGGCAACAGATCAGGTTCGTAATAAGTGTCTTTGAGCTGTTCGAGGTCAATGGTCTCGAGATCCTGGACAAAAAACATTTCCCGGAGCGCTCCGGGCGATGCATCAAATTGGCCATCGGGCGTTATCGCTGCCCAATTTTCATCGCTCAATTGGAAAATCGTGACCAATGGTTCACCGTCCTTCACTTTCCACAACGTCATCGAACCATCGTTTCCGCCAGCCACGGCAATCCGCCCTCCAGCGGTAAAAGCGACCGAAGTTATTTTTTGTGCATGGCCTTTTAGGTATTTTGGCTGCCCAGTGTTCAGGTTCCACAACAAAGCCCCGTGCAGGGAAGGCACTATAAAATATTTTCCGTCAGGGGAAAAAACAGGCCGACCCGATGGGCTACATACAAATGGATGCTGAGGCAATTTTTGGTAATCTTTCAATTTGAAAGTCTTGTCAATACGCTTGCCTTCAATGTCCCATAACTCTATCAAATTATGGGTGCAGGAGATCGAGACGAAATATTTTCCGTCAGGTGAGAAAGCGACGGGATTGATGCGGTTTGTTTGTTTGGGAATATTAGTTCTTTTGAAATTGTCTTTCAGGTCATATACATTGACAAAATTGTCACCGGCAGCGGTCATTGCAAATCGGCCATCTTCAGAAAAGGCGAGCGAGGTCACTTTTTTGGAATGGTCAGCAA
Organism: Saprospiraceae bacterium; assembly: GCA_029263015.1. Lineage (GTDB taxonomy): Bacteria > Bacteroidota > Bacteroidia > Chitinophagales > Saprospiraceae > UBA6168. The sequence goes on from JAJCYI010000027.1 coordinate 46,167, forward strand.
ATGATTTCTTCACGGCCATTTTATCCAAATCCCATATATCCACTTTTTTACCGGAAGAAGAGGTCAGGGCATATTTTGCATCAGGTGAAATGGCAATGGAAATTACAGTCTCTTCCAACTTCCTTGATTGCCACAATATTGAATCCTTCTGAAAATCCCATTTTATCAGGGTCTTATCTTCAGCGCTTGAAAGTAAAAAATCTCCTCCGGGGGAAAAACTTGCAGCGAGCACATCTCGTTCATGGCCTTCAAGGATTAAGCCTTCGCTTTTTTTCCCATTCCAGATCGTGATATTATTCTCAGAATCATAAATAAAAAAAGCAAACTTATGATCTTGGGTAAAACCAATCTGTTTTATTTCCTTTGGTTTGCCCTTAAGCCGGTACAGTAGGTCGCCAGTTTCAACATCCCATAACAGTACGGTACCATTAAAATATCCTGAAACAACCTGTTGGCCGTCAGCAGAAAAACTGACAGATTGGATCAGTCCATTTTTTTCCTTATTCAAAACATCTACAAGTGTATGCCTGGCTTTTTTGTTTTCAATATCCCAAATAACCAACATGGGGTTTTGGCCAGTGGCTCCATACGCAATGTATTTACCATCAGGAGAAAAAACGGCCGTCCTCAATGGTGAAACAGAAGCTTTCCCAGGTGAATACGCCTGATCCAATGCAGTCTTGTCATTTTGAGAGGCGATGTCCGATACTTCCAGCTTTTTCTCCGTACCTGACAAAATCCAAGTGCGAACAGGAGATAAACCTACTTCCAGCGAGAGCACTCTATCGTTTTGTATTTTATTTTTCTCCGTGGGCTTCCCTTTTCTAACATCCCAGGTAATGACATTCCCGTTTTCAGTACCCGTGTAAACCAATTGGCCATCAGCTGAAAAACAAAGTGAAGTGATCCGTTCTGTTGGTTCGTCAAATGTTTTGACTGGTTTGAGGGATTTTGAATTCCAGAGTCTAAGGTGGTTTTTATCGTCCAAGGTCAATACTTCCTTCTTTTTGGGATGCACCCGAAAGGCCCTGACCGTAGGATGTGAACTTGCATCAGGGTCGATCAGGGAATTTACGTTTTCGCCTTCCTTCATAGCAAAATCCCAGCGCTGGAGTGGCTTGCCGTTACTGGCCGCCAATATGTACTGATCGTCCAAGAAAGCCACATCAGATGAATATTTCCGAAACCCGCTCACGTTATCGGCGGGGTTCCAGGTTTTGACGAGCCTACCCGTTTTTGTTTCCCATAATTTCACAAACCCATCCCCATCTCCTCCTGCGGAAACGACAAACCTGCCATCGGGCGAAAACTGAAGAGCCACAACTTTGCCTGAATGACCAATTGAAACGCCAGGTTTCACTTTTTGGGCATTAGAAATATATGGGAATAAAAAAAGAAAGGCGAACAGGATTGAAGTGTTTCTCATAATCATTTGATTTGTAATTGCTCAGGGGCATGAAGGTAAGGAGAATATTTCTAAATAAGGGAAAAGAGTAAATCGGAAGGTCTTTAATATTCAGGCAAAACAGGTTTGATAGGATTTGGGGTTGCGGTAAAACAGGGGGATTTTTATTTGATTGGATAGAAGCCGATCCAATCGGGAATTGCTCTTCCTTCCAAAAGGGTGGGAATTGAATTCCCACCCTTTTGGAAGGAAGCTTTGGCGCAGGGGTTGTTGCATACTCACATCATTTCAACCTTTCGTCACCAGCAATTCCACCACATATTCTTCGAGACTGGTTTTCTCACCGGAAACCGGGTCTGGCTGCACATTGTTTATGAGGATTTTATATCCCTCAAAATTATTACTGACCATCCCCATTTTAGATTTTTCAACCTTGAATTCAAGGTTGCTCTTTTGAGAAGGCACAGCCGCATCAATAAAAAGTTTGACCTGACCTTCCCAGATGCAGTTAACATCAACGGGGCAGCGTGAATCTTCAGGAATGCCTGTCAGTGTAAGCTGGAGGTCGCCATTGGTCTGTTTGGCAGTTTTATTCATCCTAACGACAAAAGGCACTCCCAATGTAAAAGAATCGGATTTGATCTTGAGTTTATTATTGCAAGATAGAGCCAGGAAAGCAATTGTTAAAAGGAGGCAGGATAGGGATTTCATGATGATAAGTTTTATTAGTTCTTAGTTCTTAGTTCTTAGTTTTTGGTTTTTGGTAAATACACAGGTAATGGCATCTTTTTAGTGAATACTTTGGTAATTTTTGCCTGACGAAGACCTGACAGGTTTTCGAAACCTGTCAGGTCTGTCCAAAAAAGTCATCAGTTAAAAAGTAGGGCCTCCATTACGCAAATTACATGGAACAATGAAGTTTTCCATTTACACCTTCTCCTTTCGCATTCCTTCCTTTTCTTTGGTTAATCCCATTTGATAGGCGTACAAAGCAGCGCCGATTATTCCGGCATGGTTGAACATTGCCGCAGGCATCACCTCGGTTTCAATATCAATATAATCTTCAAAAAGGAAGTAACGTTTGCTGATCCCTCCCCCCAGGATTATCAGGTTTGGCGAAACCAGCCCTTCGATTAAATGGAGATATTCGTTGAAACGCCTGCCAAATTCCTCCCAGGTCAACTCATCCCTCTTCCGGGCATTGTTAGAGGCATATTTTTCGGCAATATCACCGTTAAAAGGAATATGGCCAAATTCGGTATTTTGAACCAAGACCCCATCCGTAAACAACGCCGAACCGAGTCCGCTACCAATTGTAATCAGCAGCACCGAGCCATCTACCCCTCTGCCTTTTCCATATTTCATTTCTGAAACACCCGCTGCATCGGCGTCATTGGTCACATACACTTTTTTATCGGTTGCTCTTGAAAACAGGGCAGCCACATTTACCCCTTTCCAACTTGCATCGATATTGGCGGCACTGTGGCAGATGCCGTTTTTTATGATGGAAGGAAACCCACAGCCAATCACTTCCCCCTCGTAACCAACCCTTTTGGTCAATTCCGCAATCACCTTGGCAACTGCCTCAGGTGTAGAAGGTTTTGGTGTTTCAATTTTGATCCTTTCTGTTATCAATTCCCCTGTTTCAAGGTTTACAACGGCACCTTTGATTCCCGATGCCCCGACGTCAATTCCAAGGATGTTCTTCGATTTCATTTTGATAAAACCATGTATCATAAACGATAACTCAGGAATTATAAGAAGCATTCGCTGGTCATCCGTTCACTATTCATCATTAATTGGCAGGTTTTGAAGGGTCAGGTTTGAGGAGTCAGGAAAAAAGGTTAGACAACCTGACATCTGACGCTTCACTTAATTACCCGCACTTTCATTTTCACGTCTTTTCGTGGGCGATCCCGCGAGCCAGTCTCTACAGCGGCTATTTTATCCAACACGTCCAAACCTTCTATGATGTAACCGAAGACTGTGTATTCCCTATCGAGATTTGGGGTGCCACCTTTAGTAAAATAAGCCTCCCGTTGCTCAGGTGAATACCTGATCCCTTTTTGGGATTCCACACCGTTGAGTGCACCTTCGCTCAAAGGATTGCCTTGCACCAAGTAAAATTGCGAACCAGACGAACGCTTTTCAGGGTTGGATGGGCCTCCAGTTCGGGCAGCAGCAATCGCTCCTTTTACATGGATGAGAGAATCTACAAACTCGGCAGCAATGGTGTAACCTGGCCCGCCCATGCCCAGCCCTTGACCTGCAGCTGCGCCTCTTGAATTTGGATCGCCCCCCTGCGCCATAAACCCTTTGATGATCCTATGGAACAAGAGGTCATCAAAATAACCTTCTTCTGCCAATTTGATGAAGTTGTCGCGGTGCAGTGGTGTGGCATTGGAAAGCTTCACTGTCATGCTGCCGTATTCGGTTTCTATTTCAACCAAGCAATCAATCGGCTGTTCGATGATTATTTTTTTTTCTGAAATTGTCGTTTTTTTTCCTTTTGAAGCGATCAATTGCACCGTGTAATTGCCCGAAGATTTATAGACATGTACGGGTGCAACATCGGTTGAAGTCGCACCATCGCCAAAATCCCATTTATAGGTTTCCGCTTCTTGTGATTGGTTATCGAACCTCACTTCAGCTGGTGCCACAGATTGTTGCGATGCATAAGTAAAATCTGCAACTGGTTTGCCGCAAGCTGTCATCACAGCCAAGATTAAAAGATAAAACATAGTTCGCTGCATATTTTGGGAATTCAAAATTAGAAATTAGAAACTGAGAAATTGTGCGATGTCCGAATGGTCATGGGGGCTATAGCGATTACAAATTGAGATTTAGGCAACAAAATGTCATTCAAAAATTTCAAGTATATAATTTCTCAATTTCTAATTTCAAAAATTCAATCAGTTATACTATTTCAGAACTTTCACTTTCATTGTGACATTTTCAACAGGCCGGTCGCTGCCATTGCGATGCACTGCAGCTATTTTGTCCACGGCATCCATCCCTTCGATCACCTGGCCAAAAACAGTGTATTCACCATCGAGGCCGGGATAGCCGCCTACTTGTTTGTAATAATCAATTTCAGCTGGAGAATAGACAACCCCTCCCCCTTGTTTTTGTGCAATAATCTGGGTCATTTCAGCGGTAATCCCATTTTGAACTACATAAAATTGTGAGCCAGAAGACCGCCTTTCGGGGTTGGAAGGGCCACCTGTGCGAGCAGCAGACAAAGCTCCCCGGAAGTGTTTTGCACCAATTTCGGCAGGGATAGTGTACCCTGGGCCACCAGAACCCAATCCTTGTCCAGGTGCTGCGTCTTTAGATTTTGGGTCGCCGCCCTGTATCATAAAATTCGGGATGACCCGATGGAATAAAAGCCCATCGTAAAACCCTTCATTGGCCAGTTTGATAAAATTGTCCCTGTGCTGAGGGGTAGAATTGTACAACTTCGCCTTGATGTTGCCGTAAGGGGTTTCGATCATGACCAAAGTTTCGCCCGAAGCATCGGCTACTTTTTCAGTTGCCGAAGAAGCTCCTTCCTCGCCGCCACAACCCAATATGAATACGGTAGCAAAAAGTGAAAATAGTAAGATTATCTTTTTCATTACTTTACTGATTTGTGATTTAGTGATTAGTTGACATCCTTGGATTTTAGCTGAGGCCTTCTTTTTTCCAATCTTTGAAGTATTGGATGATTTTTATTTTCAAATATTCCCCTTGATCTTTCACGCCTTTTGTGGCGTAAGGTTTCAGCGGATTGTAATGCGGCCAACCCTCATCGTCGCGACCAACAAACTCATAGTAACCATCATAGCTCATCAGCCGGCAAGCGGCAATGTGCATCAGGTCTTGCTTTTCTTCTTTGGTGAATTGTTGTTTCCAACGCCCTAATTCCTGCACCCCGATGAGGAATAAAATGGCGTTCATATCTGGCAGGGAATCCCGTTTCATCGTGTCTTTTACCAAATGGCGCACCTGCAGCCATTCAAAATCCAGTTCCCAAGTTGGTATTGCATTTTCCATAAAAGCCGCAAAGATAGGATTTGGTGATTGGTGATTGGTGATTGGTGATTGATTTTTTGTCTTTTGCACCACTTAAGCGTTATTTTGAATCAATCATCCCGAATGAGAACGGGGATTTTCATAGCGCTCAGAGCCGCTGGAAAAGACGCCACAAAACCAATGGAGACCACAATGGCCATCACTGCCAAAAGATCAAAAAAGCGCATACCGATCGGATAAGCATCCACCACAAAACCATCGGGGATGGGGACAATGCCAAATGTTTTTTGGATAAAATACAAAGTAAAAGCAACAATGAAGCCTACCACCAATCCAAGCCCACAGAGCAACAAGCCTTCAGTGAGAAAAACATTGCGGATGGTTCGGCCCGTTGCGCCCATACTCTTTAGGATGGCAATGTCACGCTTCTTTTCGAGCACGATCATCCACAGCGAACCGATCATGTTGAAAGCAACCAATACCAAGGTGAGGCTGAGGATCGCAAAACTCATCCATTTTTCAATGTTCATCAATTTCAGAAAGGAAGCATCTTGGCCGTATCGATCTTTCACGAGAAAGGCTGCCCCCATGATCCGCCGCATATCTTCCAAACAATTCGCCACATCCACATCTGGGGCGAGGCGCACTTCCAGTGCGCTCACTTCGTCATAAGCTCCCAGCAGGTCTCTCGCAAAATCTATATGCACCAGAATGTATTGATTGTCGAAATCCTGTTGAATCTTGAAAGAGCCAATGGGATATGTAAAACGTTTTTTAAACTGTTGCGCCAACGGCCCTGACGTTTTACGTTTGGCCATATAAATATTGAGCACTTCAAAGGGGTCTTCGACGTCCACCTGCAATTTGTTGCGCATGCCACCACCCAGCACGGCCAAATGTCTTTCCCCTTTTTTCAGTTTGTACCACCCTTCAAAAATGGTAGAATCAATACCCGTTACCTGATGATAAATGGTGTCCACGCCTTTTAGGATTCCAAAATCTTGGCTTTCCCGGTACTCAAAAAATGCAACCTCCTCCAAACTTTCCGAAACGGCCACCACTTCTGGAAGCGCCCGCAATTGAGCCAATTGTTCTGGATCGGGGATAAATGTCTTGCCTTCGGCTACTGTTATTTTCACGTCGGGATTGAAACGGCTAAATAGCCCCAAGATCAAATCCTCGAACCCATTGAACACACTTAGCACCAGCACCAATGCAGCCGTACCAATGCTAATACCCAACACCGAAATGCCCGTAATGATGTTGATGGCATTGGTGGATTTTTTGGCAAAAAGATATCGCCGTGCTATTTTGAGTGGTAGGTTGATGGTTGCTGGTTGTTAGTTACTGGTTTTTTGACAACTTCAATTCAGAACTTTGCGAAGGTTGTTAATTTTGCAAAACTATCAAACTATTATTTTTCTTGCATTAAATTCTTTGGTTAACACAAATGCCCTCAAATCACTATTAGGAACAGTTCAAAAATAAATTATCATTCTTGACTGTTTCTTAACCAATCACTAATAAACTAATCACCAACCACGATTGAAACAAATACAAGTACACCAATACGGTAGACCGGAAGTGATGAAAATTGTGGAAGTTGAAAACCCGATGGTTGACCATTGGGAGGTCATCGTCCAAGTAAAGTATGCCAGTGCCAATCCTAAAGATGTGCTATTGCGGAAGGGCAAGTTAAAAGCGTACCTCAGCATTTCATTTCCGCTCACACTCGGCCAGGATTTTTCGGGAACCGTTGTGAAAATCGGAAAAAAAGTGACTGAATTCCAAGTCGGCGACAAAGTGTTCGGCATGACCAACCGCCATAACAATGGCACTTGGTCGGAGTTGGTGAAAGCAACTCCCAACGAGATTAACCACATGCCACAAAACCTCACATTTGCCGAGGCAGCCTCTGTCCCCCTCACTGGTCAGACTGCATTGCAAGCTCTAAAGGACATTGCCAAAATAAATCCAGGGCAGCATGTCTGCATCAATGGCGCTTCGGGCGGAGTCGGCATTTTTGCAGTGCAGATTGCAAAAATTTTGGGCGCGAAAGTGACCGCCATTTCCAGTGGAAAAAACAAGCAGCTCTGTCTCGAATTGGGAGCAGACCATCATGTGGATTACAATTCTTTTTCTTTCGAAAAATGGCCTACCAGATTGGATGTGTTTTTCGATGTGTTCGGCAACCAAAGCTGGCGCAAGGTCAAGCACCTGATACCCAACGATGGTTGGTACATTTCGACTGTGCCCAACTCAAAGAATATACGTGACACAATGTTGTCTTATTTAAAAATCCGGAAATCACGTTTAGTCGTCGTGGAGTCTCATACAGAGGATTTGGCTTTATTAAAAAATTGGCTGGAAGCCGGAAAGCTGAGAACTGTGATAGAAAGGGAATACCCAATACACCAAGTTGCAGAAGTGCATCGGCGATTGGAAACGAAACGGGTGGTGGGGAAAATTGTAGTGCAGGTTTCTTGACCCCTTAGAGGCGATGCCTTTGCGTGGCAGCAGCGGGTAGGAAGGCGTTGCCTCTTAGGTCGCCCCGCCATAGGTGACACCTTTCCCTCCTCCGTGCCAACGCAAAGGCATCACCCCTTTACCGCTCATCGTTACCAATGGACTTTTGCTCACCAACCGCCACTTCCTATCTTGAACTCATTTTTTTACGGACATCCAAATCAGATTCCCTATCTTTAACCTTTAGTGTTGGCAACAATAAGGGTAAAAACCCTCCTTGTCATTCACCCATTATAACATATCCAAAACCTTAAAACCTATGCATCGCTCTACCCCTTACTGCCTTTCCTGGCTACTTGCCTGCCTATTAATTGGCAATTCCCTTTTATCACAGACGATCACCTACGAACTGCCGGATGAATTTTTTGTCTGCGGCACCGCCCCGTTTGAAGTGACGGTGGAAAACACCACCGGGGCCGCTCTTGAAAACATTTCTGTGCAAATAAATTTCACCACAAACAGCGGAACAGCCTGTGGGGCAGCCTATCAAGTTGGTTCAGTGGTAGGTGCTGGCGAGTCGGATATCTCTGATTTGACTACCCCGTTATTTGCACTCGCAGACCTGCCTTCGGGGGAAAGTTCCACCTTTACAATAATGGCCGAAGCCCCCTGTTCATTGGTGGCCTGTATTGACAATGGGGAGTTTTTCAATAACGAGATCAACCTGTCATGGAGCGGTGGCAGCACGACCGTCACCACCAATCCATATACCATCGAACGAGCACTGCTGGTCATCACGGCGGTGAACGATAATTTTATGGCCGGATCGCAAGGGGATGTACTGGTGCGCAATACTACCGTCGCCAATACGAGGCCAGGCGCATTACAAACGTTTTCTTTCACCGATTCGCACCAGGGCGGTATCGTTGTGAGTGCCAACGTGGGCACAGACATTTCCCCAGGAGGGAATACTTTTGAAATATTGCTGGACGGCAGTGATTTCGCCAGCACCGGTGACGGGGATGGCTTGTTTGAACTCAACGAATCCATCACCATCACCGAAGAAATCCTCATCATTGATTGCGGGGTGGACATTCCTTCTTCCGTATCGAACCTCACTGCAAGTTGGGGCTGTGGCGGGAATATTTGCCAATCCGTTTCAAAAAACGCCATCGTTGATATCCTTCCATCGCAAAAAATACCAAACCTTATCTGGGAACCCATCACCAGTTTTTCAGAATGTTTTTGCGGGCCAGACGGCTATCAGCAGGGCATGAAAATCACCAACATCGGAGCAGGGGCAGCTCTCGACCTGGTGTTCATTATGCGGAACTTAGGGATTTTGCCAGGGGGCATTGACCCGACCAGCATCGTCGTGGACAGTGCTGGAATCACACTGGATATCTTACCAAATTTGGGCAACATCGCCCAACTTCCATCCCCTTGCACCGGTCCATCGGATGGCGTAACTGGCTCATTTCTTATTACCATTCCCAAACTTGGGCCATCACAAACCCTGACCATATTCTGGGATGTGTATTTCTGCAACACCAGTTGTCCAAGGCCGCGAATAGACTGGGAATACAAATGGAGTTATTTCAAAGAATGCCCGCCCTCTCCATTTGTGGACATCGATGACTACATCGCTGTGAGTGCAGAAGGCTTATTTCTAGACGCGTTCTCTTCTGCCGATATTTCTGGACTGATGGAAGATGGTGAAACTTATACTGCTACCTACAATCTGGAATACGACAGCCTCACCTTGCTCGACGATCAGTTGGTATTGGAAATAAACGTTCCTTGCGGTGCAACCTGGGATGACGATAACGACCTGATTCTCAACGGGCAAGCACCATTGGATATTCAACAAAATATGCAAGCTGAATTCACGACCATCACGGCCATTTACCAGCTTCCGCTAAATAGTGATTCGGTTTCAACTACTTTCGATTTTGTTTTCAATTGTGGAGACCTCTGCCTGCAAGAACAGGTATGCAACGATTCGACCATTAGTTCCTGTGAGGCTGTGGACAGTTGTTCCATTTTCATTCCACAGGACATTGCTTTCGACATTATTACCACGGTCAATAAATGTCCTGGTTATCCACTTTCCTGCAACCTGCAAAATTGTCACAAACTCGTTTTGCCGCACGAATGCCCAATAGATTCCATCTGCTTCAATGAACCACCGGGCTATCTGAGTTACCGCTTTCGTGCCGCCCGTAGCAACTTCGGCCTGCCCGACAACGACGACGACCGATTGCCCGATGGTGCAGGATCAATAGACCTCTCCATGATAAGGACTGACCGCCTCATTGCAGGCGATACGATCCACGCCTATCTCGGCGGCGAGGTCGTGGTCGACGTGCCGGGAACGACCCTGCCCTTCGGTAGTGTGAACATGGTGTTCAGTGCTTCTCTTCTGCAATCAATAAATTCCGTTCCTATACTCATTGATGGGAGTGGAATTTCGGAACTCACTTCTTCGATACGCATTTACGATAGCTCTAGCGGAAGTTATTTTGATTGCCCAAACCCAGTCCATACTGTCAGTTCAGGAGGAGGCTTGGCCTATAATTACGACCTTTCTTCCATCGCTTTGGGCAGTTGCATTCCACCGGCGTTCGAATTTGCCGAAGGCGATTCCATTATTTTTGAAGCTGATTACCGCTTAGAATACAATATCAAAAGGGAAGTAGACCCCACACCCTTATTTGGCCAGCTTTCCCTGTCACCTTCTGTTTTTCTTTTTGATGAAAATGCGGGGGAATACGAATTACTCAATTGTGGCTGCGAAACGGCAGTGTTTGGAGTATCAGGATATGAATACAATATTTTGCCTGGTATTTTTGGCATCCCGCCTTGCGAAACATCCCAATATGTGGGCGGAAGCCTTTTCCGCCTCGAACTCCATCTCGACAACTTCTTTCCTTATGAGTACCGCAACATTCTATTCGCCGAAGATTGGCGGTTTTGTTTACCTGACAACATCAGTTTGGCAGAAGCTAAACTAACCTTCTTGCGGTACCAAGGATCATCCGTCATCACCACCAATCAGGGTTTGTTACCTGTTTTTTCAAATAACGAATACATCGTGGATTTTGGCCAATTCCAGGATCCACCGATCGATGAGGGGTTTTCGGCATTGTTCCAATATAGGTTCGATGCAGAATGTGAAATAGCTGGCTCGCAACTTTTAAAACTGACCTCCAATCTTTTTTTCAACAATAGCCTCCCCGAACCTGAAAACCCGCTTGCATTCACGATACAGACAAATTCCCTCCGTGCGCTCATCCCCAATCTCAACTTGACGCCACTTTTCAATAATGTGATTAGTTTCAACAATCAGATTGAAATAAAATTGTTTTTGGAAAATACACCTACTGAAGTTGCTTCTCAGACGAGCGCCGATGCACCCAACACTTGGCTATATGTGGTTTCACCAACTGGCTTAATCACTGATTTTCAATTGTTTGACGCAATCACAGGCAGTCCTTTTCCTTCAGTAAATGGTGTGTTTCAATTGGGCAGTTTTCCTATCAGTGTGGCAGAATTGCAATTAACCGCCAACAACAATTCCTGTGAAACAGAGGAACTGATCCTCCATTATGGCTGGAACTGTGACCCTTTCACCAGTCAGGTTCAGACAGCTTGTTATGAAAGGGAACGGCTCGTCACGGTCGAATCGCCGCCTGGCGAAATTGATTTTCTGGTGGGCAGTCCGACAGGTTGTTTCGACCTTTGCGACACCATCCCATATCATTCACTGCAAATTTTCAATGGCGAACTCGGAGCAGTTTATGGCCTAACGGCCAATGCACAAATGCCATCAGGGCTGACCGTGTTGGCCGGTTCGTCGCAAGTCGAATATCCAAGTGGGAGCGGCAATTTTTATCCAATCGCCGACCCAACCATCATCAATAATACACTTGCCGAATGGAACCTTTCGGCGTTCGACTCACTGGCAAATGGCCTTCCAGGCATTGGTTCAGCACCTGCCAATTCCGTCACTCTGCAATACCTTGTTTTATCAGACTGCGAATTCATTGCGGAAGCGTTTACCTTGTTTACCATTGCCGCCGAACAGAATTGCGGCATCCCCTCCAACACGGTTGCCAAGCCAGGCGACCCGATTTGCATCAATGGCATTACGCAGCCCTATTCCACCAATATTTCAGTGGAAAACGAATCTAATTTCGGCTGCGCCAACGAGGTGGTTTTTGAATTTTCAATGACTGCCACCGCATCTCTTCCAGAAGGGGCTTGCGTGATCGTCACCTTGCCACAGGGCATCAACTATGTGCCCAATTCCTGCTCGTCCGTTTGTCAAAACAACTTTGATTGCACGCCCACCGTCGATGGCAACACTTATACTTGGCAGCTTCCAGAAGGCATCCCTTCCAACCAGATTGCTTGCTTTGAATTCAATACGATCGGTTGGGCTGATTTGGATTGCGAAGAAGGTGTGGTCATTTTCAGGACGGCCAATGAAACGCTTGCCCTGTGTGCCGCTTCTGGCGATACCTGCAGCACCAAAGTCAACACAGGCTCGTTGTTGTTTCCCTATAAAATAGAGCGCCCAGAATACAGTTTGGAAAATTTTACCATTTCCGCTTCGCAAATGGGCGGGGAGGATGTGGTTGATTTTTCAATTGACATCATCAACTGTGGCCCACAGAACGAACCGCCCATCACCGTCGATTTTTACCTCGATTCAGATGGTGACGGCGCTGGCGACCTATTGGTGCATTCACAAAACGAGGTAGCCATTATTTCTGATTGCCTTTCGGAAACCATGACAGGGAGCTTTTCCATCCCTGCGGGAAACCTTTGCAACCTCGTTGCCTACATCAACCCCAACCAATGTGCCTGCTCGATAGATTCAGCCTACGTTACTCAAGCAATTGATTATGATCTTGGCCAGTCGTTCACAGTTTGTTCTGGAGAGGAAATCACCATTGGGGTACCCGATAATTCAGACTTCACTTATCAATGGCAACCTGACGATTGCATTCAATCCCCAAACCAATCCATGTCTGTTTTCAGTTGTGAAAATGATGGTTCTGTTCCAGTCAATTATCAATTCACCTTAGCGGAATCAAATGCTGGATCGTGCACCATCAACAATCTGCTGGATATAACCGTACAACCCGTTCCGGGTATTGCTTTTGCCGAAACCCCTATCTGTGCTGGCCAGGAGGCCAATATCGCGGCCACGGACGGCTTCACTTTCATGTGGCAAGGCCCTGGGATTTCAGATCCATCATTGCAAGTCCAAACGGTATCTCCAACAACAACAAGCACTTATACAGTTACGGTGACTGATGCTTTCAATTGCCTGGGCACAGATATGGTGACTGTTGAGGTCAACCCACTGCCACAGGTAGATGCTGGGGACGACATTATGGCCTGCCCTGGCCAGATGCCACAACTGATGGCGACTTTTGATGAAGATTTTGACTACCTCTGGTCTCCGGCTATCATTGGGGGTGGCCCAGCACTGAGCGACCCCACCATTTTCAACCCCATCGTGCTGACTACCCAAGATCAAATATTCACCCTCACTGTAACGGAAGATGGATGCACCGCCACGGATTTCGTGCAGGTCAGTTTTTCGGGTTCACTCGATCTGGTCGTTTCCCCTGATATTACCATTTGTTTAGGTTCTTCAACGACCCTCGCTGCTTCTGACGCCGATAACTACACTTGGAATCCTCCTGGGATTTGCCTTGACCCCGTTTGTTCATCTATCACCGTAACCCCTGCCACTACAACCAATTATACCGTTACCGGAATGAACAATGACGGTTGCACAGACAGCACCTCTGTTCTGGTGACAGTTACCGAAGATGAAATTATCACGACCGACACCATTGATATTTGTGAGGGGGAAACTGCCATCATACATGGCGAGGAGCAAAGCCAACCGGGCACTTATACCTTCACGACGATGCTTCCTGCTGGCTGTGACAGTACCAGCATGGTCACATTGTTTGTCAACCCCGTTGAATTTACCATGTTGGAAGCTGAAATCTGCGAGGGGGAAAGCATTGAATTCCAGGGGGTTACCTTGACTGAAACGGGAGATTTCAGCGCTGTGCTGACCTCCGAGGCAGGATGTGACAGCATTGTGCAGATGATGCTGATTGTACATTCCCCAGAAGTCACCCTTGGAGGACTACATGCCATAGCCCCAGGCGATACGGTGACTCTGCAAATCACTCCAAGCAATTTTGATTCTATCGTTTGGTCAGGAGGTGGAATGGGTATGGACTGCACCAACTCCCCCAACTGTGAGGATATACCATCAGAAGAAACCACATACACTATAACGGTGATGGATGAAAATGGCTGTACTGCCATTGACACCCATCTGGTGCGAATCATTATTCAATGTTTTCCAGATAAAGCGGAAGTCCCAAATGTTTTCACCCCAAATGGCGATGGGATCAACGACGTTTTTGGTATTGTTTCACTCCACTCCGAGGTTGTAGAACAAATGCGGATCTGGGACCGATGGGGCAAGAAAATTTATGATGGGAAAAAACCGTGGAACGGCAGCTACAAAGGGAAACAAGTGGCACAGGATATTTATATTTACCATATCATTGTGGGGTGCCCAGTCACGGTGGAAGCCGAGGATAAGGTACTCAAGGGGGATGTGACGTTACTGCGGTGAATGTATAGCGAATCCCCAGATTCGCCCATAGACAGGTTAAACTGACAGCGAATCTGGGGATTTACATTAGGAAAAGTGTATAAATAAATTATCATTCTTGACTGTTTCTTTTTCTCTCTAACTTTGTTGAAAATACCTGCCTACCGGCAGGCAGGCTCGCCATAGCCCTGCTATGCCTGCGCTTTTCGCCTTGTTAGAGAAAAAATAATCCATCCAAGAACGTCAATTTATTTATACACTGTTCCTTACCCAATACTTCGGTAACTTTTTTAGGGTTGGGAGATCTGGTAATCAAGCAGTTAGGCATGCAAATTTTATTTTTATGCAACTCTGGTGTTTGCAGGAGCTTTCCCAGAGTTTCATTTAATTATTATTCAAATGTGTTTATTGCATAAATAACTGATTATCAGGGACAAGATGATTTTGTTGAAATTTTGAGCGAATGAAAACTTACCGAAGTATTGTTACCTTGAGTTCGCCAAATTTAAATTCATGGCAATTTGAGTTATTAGAGTATTTAAGCCGACAGACTCCGTCCTTTTTATTTCAATAAATGTGCGCCTGAATATATTTGAGCTTTCCAATTTATAATCGCTATTCACAATAATTACAAATACACTTTTCACAAACCACATTGCTTATGAAATTTAGAAACGTTTACAAACTATTTGCGCTCCTCGTACTTTTTGTCACATTGCAGAGCCGTTCTACTGGCCCAGGCAGCACCCAAAACCTCCAGGTCACTGGCGCCCCCGGCAGTACAGGGAACACTGGAACATGCGCAAATAATGGTTGCCATTCCTCTGGATCATTCGACCCAAGCCTTGCCATTCAATTATTGGATGGAGTGAATGCCGTCACCAGTTACCAAGCGGGTAAAACCTATATGCTGAAAGTTAGCCTTAGCGCTGCCAATGGCACACCAAACAGATATGGTTTCCAAGCCGTTTCACTTGATGGCAGTGATGCCCAAGCAGGAGCATGGGGAGACCTTGGATCTGGAAAACAAATGGTGACCCTGAGTAACAGAACCTATGCTGAACACAGTACCCCTTCTGCTGCTGATGTTTTTGAAATGGAGTGGGTCGCCCCTACAGTAGGCACTGGTGACATTACTTTTTATTCAGCAGGCATTGCTTCCAACAACAATGGCAATCCAACTGGAGATGGCATGGCGAACAATTCAATTATTATTGAAGAAGAATTTGTCAACAGTGTTTTATCCTCAAATAAGGAAAAAGCCAGTTTGAAAGTTCTTCCCAACCCAGTCCATGAAACCTTGAATTTGCAGATCAATAGCTTCATCACTGGCCAGTTCAATGTCAGGATCATGGATGTGATGGGCAGGGTAGTAAGCCAAACGCCTGCCAGTGTACAGGTTGGGCAGCAGGTTACTACCGTTGAGGTAAACCACCTGACTCCAGGAATGTATATTGTACAGCTTTGTGGTTCAGGCCATTTGGCTGCGGTGCAGATGTTGAAGGATTGAATGTTGATTACCATTAACCGGTCGGACTGCCTGAGCGGCGGTCCGTTCGGAAAAGTCTTGCTGTAATATGGCAGGACTTTTTGTTTTTAAAATTGTCCTTACATTTTACTATAACAACTTTTGCATTTTACTTACGTTTTTCTATTCAGATATTTGCAATGTGGCCTTATTCATGCCCATTCCTATTTCCAGATCAAACATCAACACAGATAACATGCGATATTTTTTTTATTTGATAGTTATGCTCTCCTTGCCTGCCCTATCTTTTGGCCAAGATACCAAGTTAGCACAGCAATATTACCAGGATGGAGAATTTGAAAAGGCGGCAGTTTTGTATAAAAAACTTTACAATGCCCAAAACCGGAACGACTATTATTTCGACCGCTACATTGAGTGTTTGCTTTCCACCGAAGCCTATACCGATGCCGAAAAGGCTCTTCAGGATGAATTAAAAAGCAATCCGAAAAACATTCGCATGTATGTCCTGTACGGTAATGTTTACGAACGGCAATTCAAAGAAGTCGAAGCGGAAGAACAGTTTCAAAAAGCTATCAAGAAAATGTCGGCTGACCAATATGAAATAACCCGGCTGGCAAGCACTTTCAGTAAACTGACCAAATACGACCTCGCCATTCAGACCTACGAGAAAGGGAGTGTACTCATAAAAGACCGCCAAGTTTTTGCCTTTAATCTTGCCGAACTGTACCGCCGGAAAGGGGACATCATAAAAATGATTGAGAACTATCTTTCGACCCTGGCAGCTTACCGGGAGCGGCTCAAAACAGTTGAACGGCAGCTTCAGCGATATCTGATAACCGACGAAGATTATTTAGAACTCCAAACGCAACTTTACACACGTGTCCAGGACAACCCCAATGCTTATCAGTTCGTGGAACTGTTGCAATGGAGTTTTGTCCAGAAAAAAGATTATAAAAACGCACTGCGCCAGGCTAGGTCTTTGGATAAAAGGCTCGGCGAAAACGGCGCCCGAGTGTTCCAATTGGCAACCATCGCATTTAATGGTAAAGATTACGATGCCGCAGTCAAGGCTTTTGATTATATTGTGGAAGAACACGGTACTACCTCCTCATTTTATTTAGATTCCAAACGTGAATCCCTGCGGGCACGTCGCAACAAATTAGTGGAGGGCTATTCTTATACAGAACCCGAACTCCGGGAAATTGAAAATGCTTATGAAGTGTTCTTGGATGAATTTGGCCGAAACAAAACAACGGCTACTATTATTGCCGAGTTGGCCAACCTAGAAGCATTTTACCTGAAGGATCTTGACAAAGCAATTGACCTTTTGAATGAAATGATCAACTATCCAGCGATCAATGTCAAAATACAATCAGAGGGTAAAATCAGCTTGGGTGATTTTTACCTCATGAAGGAAGAAATTTGGGAAGCCACGTTACTCTACTCACAGGTTGATAAAATTTATACGAACGATCATCTTGGCCATGTGGCTCGTTTTAAAAATGCCAAACTGTCCTATTACAATGGTGATTTTCAATGGGCGCAATCACAATTTGATGTCCTAAAATCTGCTACCTCGAAGCTCGTCGCCAATGATGCGCTCGACCTATCGGTGTTCATCATGGACAACCTCGGCCTCGACACGACCGATAAGGCACTTCGACTCTATGCTGAGTCTGACCTGTTGACTTTCCAAAACCGTTTTGATGATGCTTTCGCAAAATTGGATTCATTGGTGTCGCTGTTCCCAGAACATTCTTTGGAAGACGACGTGCTCTACGCCCGTGCGGCGGTACACATGAAATTACAGGAATATGAAAAAGCGGTTGAACTCTATGTCCAGATCATTGAAAAATATCCAGATGAAATCCGTGCAGATAATTCGCTCTTCGCATTGGCTGAACTAAACGAGCACCAGCTAAATAACGTAGAAAAAGCAATGGGGTATTATGAAAAAATATTCATTGAATATTCAAACAGTACTTTTTCAGTAGAGGCAAGAAAAAGGTTCAGGAAATTGCGGGGGGATAATATTTGATTGTTGATTGTTACTTTGATAATTATCATTTTAACCCCACCATTTTGAAAAGGCATGATCGTAAAAAAGCCGGAACAACAATGTTGCTCCGGCTTTTTTCTTGCCCGATAATCACAAAAATTTATTGAATACAAAGTATTGATTATCAAATACTCATGTAGATAAGTTATTTTATCTGAGAGTCAATATAACTCAAACCTTAGAAACTCAGAAACTCTCCTAGTGTATATCCCTGATCCTTTTACCATCTCTATATTCCACGATAAATGCATCATGGAAGTCACGGTATTCCCTTGCCTTATCCAAGTCATTCATGGCATCGTTTATTGTCACATAATCCGATATTAAGACCCGGTACAATCCTTTTCCAGAAAGATATTCCGTATCCAGTTCTCCCAGTTTTTTCACTGCACTATATCGGGTCTGCTTTGCATTGAAATGTGACAATGCGATGATCTGTATTTTGTAGTATGGCCTTCCCTTTTTGGGAGAGGAGATGGAATCCTCCACACCACTACCAGTAGCTGTTTTGCCATTGATGTGCATTTCCGGATTGAAAACCTCTTCCGCCCTTTTGCTTGGATTAGATTTAGGGGAAATAGTTGCGACCTCTCCACCGTTTTGTTGCTTATTGGTAATTGGTGGATTTGCTGCAGTAGTTGGGCGGTCATTCCGATTGGAAGTAATCGCTTCATCTTGGTAACCTTCGTAATATGCTTCTAAAAATATGGGTGCTCCAAAATCATCGTACTCCGCATATTCACGAGTATCAAATTCATATGATTTTGGGAAATAGCCATCCTTCTGCACTTCCAAAACATAGTGCTTGGCAGGGCCGACCTCAAATTCATAAAGCCCCGTGGCTGTGACTATTTTGTCTAAAAAGCGGCGCTGGCTGTTTTCATCTATTTCATAAAGTGCTACTTCTATGTCTTTCAGGATTTCTTTACTTTCTTTATTATAAATTTCTCCTTTGGCGACCCAGCGCTGCTCGGTTGCTTCATATTCAAAAGCAAAAATATCTTCGTCGGTAGTCGTCACCTTTTCCATTTCATACGCTCGGTTAGAAACGAGGAAACCGCCTTTCCCGGAAGTTGTTTTTACAAAGAAAAAATCATCCGCGCTTGAGTTGATAGGTATGCCGAGGTTCTCGGGTTGCTCCCAACGGGCTTTCGATCCTTTCGATTTGAAAATGTCATAACCACCAATACTAACTTGGCCATTTGAGGCAAAATAAATAACATCTTCCACTTGGTTGTAGTAAGGCGTTATTTCGTCTCCAATGGTATTGACTTTTGAACCTGCATTGATCGGCAAGGTAAAATCGTTTGCTTCACTTTTGATTTCACGGGTCGTGTACCAAATGTCCATCCCCCCCATTCCTCCATCCCGGTTGGATGCGAAATAAAGGATCTCCGTATCGTTGTCATGAATCACGTAAGGGTGAGTTGTCGTTGCGTTTACTTCATTGAGATAATCTGGCAAGCGTTCTGGTGTGGTCCATGATTTACCGACCCTGCGAGTTACATAAAGTTCACATTCTGAGGTCATTCCGCCCCAACTCTCTACAGATTTACAAATGGTAAAATAAAACCGGGATGCATCCGGTGTTAATGAACCATTGCAAAAATGGTCATCTTCTATTTTTGGGAAGTTTTCAATAGGTGTTGCCTTGCTCCAAATATTGCCGCTTTTAATCGAGCGGTAAATCTCAGCACGTTTACCCATTGTAGATGAAAAATAAAGTGCTTCATCACCGAACGGCATAGGAGCAAATTCAATTTCTGGGGTATTAATATTACTGCTTAGATAATCAATGATAATGTTCTCATCAGTACCTTTCACGCCATATTGTGCCGCCAGTTCACATCCCCTAAGTTCATTCTGCACAATACTGGAAACCAATGATTTGTCAGCCCCTTGGTATTTAGCTTGAAAATTGACAAGTTCACTGCTGGCCGCCTCATAATCGCCGTTTTGCTTCAGGCAGCGGGCATATCTCAGGCCAATCAGCGGGTAGTTAACCAGGTCGTCCTTTACATGCTGCCACGAGTCTGCTGCATTTCGGTAATCACGAATGGCATAAAAAGATTCACCAGCCTTGTAGGTGAACTCTGTTTTTTTTGTTTTCTTTTTCCAGGCCGACCGGTAATGCTCAGCCGCATCTGCAAATTGACCTTGGTTGTAAAGTTCTTGAGCGAGTTTGGCGTGTTTTCGCCAGCTTAATTTACTTTGCGCCTCCACATTTATTGCAAACAGGAAGGTAAGTAACACGGATAAGATAATGGGATTCTTCATAAAGCCTTAAAATTGGTGTTACGTGACGGGTGACTGGTTATTTGTTCAAAAAAAGGCACAGGTCACAGTTCATGAAATACTTACTAGTTTATTAATAATTATTGGGAAATAACGGTGCTCCAAAGAAAGCACTTTATCAGCAATTGATTGTGGCGTATCGTCGTCGGTGAGGGTACAAGATTTTTGGAAAACGATACTGCCATCATCGTATTGTTCATTTACATAATGAATGGTCATTCCACTCTCTTTTTCTCCTGCCTCTTTCACTGCTTTATGGACATTCATCCCATACATTCCTTTCCCTCCAAATTTAGGGAGCAATGCTGGGTGGATATTAACCATCCTGTTCTCATAGGCTTTCACGAGACACATTGGCACTAACCACAAAAAGCCCGCC
Source organism: Saprospiraceae bacterium (assembly GCA_029263015.1). GTDB lineage: Bacteria > Bacteroidota > Bacteroidia > Chitinophagales > Saprospiraceae > UBA6168. The sequence continues at coordinate 66,932 of JAJCYI010000027.1, forward strand.
AACACCACATAATCAATGGAATATTCATTAAATATTTTTAAAATATCTTCATTTTCATATAACTTCTTCCGAGTTACCAACAACGTTGGGATGCCCTTTCCCTTTGCCATTCCCAACACTTTTGCCGAGGGATTATTGGAAACAATCAAGCTTACGGTGATTCTGGCATTTTGGTTAAGGTATTCTATGATTTTTTTTGCATTGCTACCTGTACCTGATGCAAAAATGGCTATATTTTTAGGCATAAATTATTGACCTTTTTGAAGTATAAAATATAGAAGTGAAGCGTTGGGTTTTGCTGCAAAAGTATGATGCAAAGTTGCGATATTAAAATTGACTTTAACCAGTCCAAATTTTTACAAGCCCCAAAATCGAAGTACCTTTGCGCCGCTTTTCACAATAATTTAAACTAATTACCAAACCGGCTTGATTTTCAATCTTTTACAAAGCGATGTAGTTTTTATTTTACCAAAACACTCATCTGATTGAACACAAAACAACTAATCGCTTCCTGCTATTGAAGAAGCCTTTTGAAAGATATACCATTATGAAGTTTTCCCTAAGCCATTCAGTAAGTAATCATCCCGACCTCACCATTGTGCCAGTCGCCAAAAACGAATCCTCCGATCAAGTATATTCTGCCATCAGCGCCATTACCCAAATCCCTTACGATCTCATCAAAGCTGATTTTAATGCTGAGTTGAAAGAAGTTCATGCCCTTTATTTCACCGAAGATGGAAAAATCAAGCGGATTTTACTGCTTGGTCTCGGTAAAAATCCTGGTGTGAATGAAGTGTCCAATGCTTTCCGCTCTTTTGTTTTCAAACGCAAATCTAACTTCAATGGGACATTAGGAATTAGTTTCATTTATAAAAATGCACCTTCTGACCCTTCTGGCTGGGTGGAATCGGCGGTGACAGGATTCCTTTTGGGAAAGTATGATATTGGCCTTTACAAAACTGAAAAAAACGGCGAGGAAAAACCTTATGACGAAATTGAGAAGATTGACATCTTCGCTACAAAAGAAAATGGTGGTGATGTGCGGACTGCCATGCAAAAAGGGCAAAGCCTCGCCGAAACTCAACTTGAAATTTTTGACCTGGTCAATGCCCCTTCCAACAAAAAGAATCCACAGACACTGGCTAACTGGGCATTACAATCTGGCGAGAAATATGGCTATGTTGTAAAAGTTTTCAACAAAACTGAAATAGAATCACTCGGACTCCATGCTCTCCTTGCTGTCAACCAAGGAAGTGAAAACCCGCCTACTTTTATTGTAATGGAGTACAAACCGTCAGGCAAATCGGTAAAAAAAGTAGGCTTAGTTGGCAAGGGCGTCACATTTGATACTGGAGGTCTATCGATCAAGCCATCCACCAACATGCACTACATGAAGTCTGATATGGGCGGAGCAGCTGCGGTAATGGGCACTATGGAAATGGCCGCAAAACTAAAACTCCCTATCCACCTCATAGGTGTGGTGCCCGCAACTGACAATTCTGTGGACGGCAAATCTGTAAAACCTGGAGACGTGATCGGTTCGTACGATGGCAAATCCATTGAAGTCATCGATACGGATGCGGAAGGCCGCCTTATTCTTGCCGATGGCCTTGCTTATGTTGCCCAACAATTCAAACCAGAGATACTTATTGACTTGGCAACGCTCACTGGTTCTTGTATCCGTACATTGGGCACTTATGCTGGTGGGCTTTTTACAAATAATGACGACCTCGCCAGCCAATTGCTCGAAGCTGGTCAACAAGCTGGAGAACGTCTTTGGCAATTACCCATCTGGGACGACTACAAACGTGAAATCAAATCCGACGTCGCAGATGTAAAAAATTTTAGCGGCATTCCTTCCGCTGGAGCGATAACCGCCGCAAAATTCTTGGAAGTTTTCATTCAAGATCACCCCGCTTGGGCGCATCTGGATATTGCAGGCGTTGCAGTCAGTGATTCTGAATTTTCTTCCCATAAAAGCGCAACAGCATTTGGGGTCAAATTGCTGATCGGGTATCTTGAAAATTTGATACAAGCTGAGAAGCTGTAGCCCTCTTCATAGAAATTTTTACTGGAAATATTAATGAATGCACTCGTCATTTGTTATTGGTTTTTAAACAAAAATCCGAAGGTTTAAGGCTGACAAACAGGATCAAAATAGAAACCATCTTTCTCCAATTTTACTATTACACCTAATAAGCAATTGCTTGAATTGCTGAATCTGCACATCCTTACCAGCTTATATTTTTATTTAAAAGGGAAATATCCTTTCTTCGCTTTTGAACAAATACCATTTCAAAGAGTGGGATCTATTTTATGAAAAAACTTATCAAAGCAAACGACCTAGTATTCGAGACTTTCATCAGTGCTCAACAAATTTCTGAGCGGATCAAGATACTTGGGAAACAAATCGAAAGCAGAAATCAGGATAAAAAGCCTTTATTCATTGGTGTTTTGAATGGTGCATTCATGTTTACTGCTGACTTGGTACGAGCTTGTGATCTCGAATGCGAAATAGCATTTGTGCGCCTTTCGTCCTACCAGGGGACACAATCAATGGGAAAAATCGAAACTGTTTATGGACTCGAAATGAGCATCGAAGGGCGTCACATCATTGTGGTGGAAGATATTGTTGATTCGGGCCGGACACTTAACTACTTTTTGGATTTCCTAAAAAAACAAAATCCACTCTCCGTCGAATTGGCTTCCCTTCTATTAAAACCAGACGCTCTCAAATTCTCTGTCAAAATAGATTACCTAGGTTTTGAAATAGCTGATAAATTTGTCATTGGCTATGGTTTGGATTATGATGGCCTTGGCCGGAACTTAGAAGATATTTATCAATTAAAAGAAAACGGATAAAATGAGCACTGATGATCTTGAAAAGCTGTGTTGGAATAGCCAAAATATCATTAAACAAGTCGGCCAATTCATAAGAGAGGAAAAAGGCAGTGTAAGTCAAAATCAAATAGAAGATAAAAGTCTGAACAGCTTGGTGAGCTATGTTGATAAAACTGCTGAAGAGATGCTCGTTAAAGCTTTAGGACAGCTCCTCCCAGGTTCTACTTTCCTATCTGAAGAAGAAACGGTTGAACAAAAACACGGAAGATATCGCTGGATCATTGATCCATTAGATGGTACCACTAACTTTCTTCACCAGCTTCCCTGTTTTTCCGTTAGTGTCGCTTTACAAATAATTGATGAAATCGAAATGGGAATTGTTTATGAAGTTAACAACGATGAGTGTTTTTATGCATGGAGAGGTGGAGGGGCTTACTTGAATAATAGTCCTATCAAAGTAACTCAAACCTCAGAACTAAAAGATTCTTTGATTGCAACTGGTCTTCCTTACCAGGATTTTGGGAGGGAAGTAGAGTATTTTACTGCTTTTAATTATTTTATGAAGAATACCAGAGGTATTAGAAGATTTGGTTCTGCCGCAGTTGATATGGCTTATGTCGCTTGCGGCCGTTTCGATGCTTTTTTTGAATATGGGCTAAATGCCTGGGATATAGCAGCCGGAATAATCATCGTGAAAGAAGCTGGTGGAAATGTATTTGACTTTAAGGGTGGAGATGAATTTCTTTTTGGGAAAGAAATGGTGGCCGTTAATGAACAGCTTTCAGATGAGGTATTACAGATAGTTAAACAGGCCTTTCAATAATTCTGCAAATAGAAAATGAAGCTTTCTTAAGTTCTTTTGGCCTTAAAAAACGTTTTTTTTCTCTGCCACCTTAAAAAACTATGGACAGTTTCAATAAAAAAAAACGGGTCAATGAAGAATCATTGACCCGTTTTATGAAATAAAAAAAGGTGTTGGCGGCGACCTACTCTCCCGGCCATGGGCCAGTACCATCGGCGCTGGGGGGCTTAACTGCTCTGTTCGGAATGGGAAGAGGTGCTCCCCCCCGCAATGGCCGCCAACATGCCTGCGGTGCGCGCACGGCG
>JAJCYI010000028.1 GCA_029263015.1 Saprospiraceae bacterium
TAGGGACGGAACATGGGTAGCAATGCCAAACCAACGGTATTTTTCGTGCCGTAGGTACGTAACATTTTCCACGTTGCGTACCTACGGCACGGTGAAAACCCCTGCAAATGCTTGGCTACCCATGTTCCGTCCCTAACGGGACAATAAGATGGCTATCCAGAACTCACGTTAAATTATTTACTGAAGTTCGCAGCAGCTAATAATTATTTTCTTCTCAGTACAATTAGGACAGGACTGTACTCGTGCGAGCGGATTGCCCGGCGGCGTAAACTCGCTCCGCTCAAACAGTTTTTTGGCGACCCACCCGCGCAGACGAGTACTGAAGGATCCTCGATGACTAAATTCAGTCACTGGTAACTTCAGTTATTTATTGAACTGTTGTTCCTTTTGTGGTTCAAAAATAAAGTCACTAAGATTTCTGTAAGGTAAATCCGAAAGTGGAGCCAATTCCCTGTGTGCTCCGTACATTGATCGTTTGCTGGTGAGCTTCAATAATGTGTTTGACGATCGAGAGGCCAAGGCCAGAACCACCTTGTTCACGGGAACGGCTCTTGTCCACCCGGTAAAAACGGTCGAATACGTGCTTGAGGTGTTTTTCACTGATCCCGATGCCACTGTCTGCTATTTCAACCAATACATTTTTGTCCATATCATAAAAACTAATCTTGGTAGCGCCGTCTGGATTGCCATATTTAATGGAATTGCTGACCAAATTGATGAAGACTTGCCTAGTGTATTCCCGGTCGGCGTTGACCAGGAAGCTTTGGTCTGCACCAGCTTTGAATATCAGGCTGATCCCTGACTTGCTTGCCTTCAGTTCCAGGTCTTCAAAAACTTCTTCCGCAAGGGCCTTAATATCAAATTGCTGAATATCGAGGATTAGTTCACCTGATTCAAGCCTTGAAATGATTTCCAAGTCTTCAACAATGGTATTCAGTCTCTCGACGTTTTTTGCAGCCCTCTCAACGTACTTTTTGTTGATTTTATCATCTTCTAACCCGCCATCGAGAAGGGTTTCCAAAAAACCTTGTATGTTAAAAATAGGTGTTTTTAATTCATGTGAAATATCTCCCAGAAACTTTCGCCGGTACCCCTGCCAGTTCCGAAGTTGAAGGATCTCTTTTTCTTGACTTTCCGCCCACTCTTCCACTTCTTTCTCGACTTCCATCATAATATCGGCATTCATATCGATCTCATCTTTTTTCTGGGTGGTCGCCAGTTTTTGTTTGTGGATGGTTTTGTAAATGACCTTGACTTTACGGTAAATATATTTTTTCAAATAAAAGCGGAAAGTGAAAAAAGCAGCAATAAACGATACTCCTCCATAAATCAGGATGTTTGCCCAATGAAGGAGGGACATTTGAAAAGAGGAATAAATGAAGGCAAAAAGTGAAACAAGGGCAGACACAATAAAAGCCGAAGAAATGGCTATTTGTTGTGGGGTGGGGTTTTTTATAATTTTTTTAGGTAAGATTTTCATGGTTGACAAATACGCTTAATTTTTTTCCAAACTCTAAAATTCAAAACGGTAACCAATGCCTTTTATCGTCTTAATATATTTGTCACCCAATTTTTCACGGAGCTTGCGGATATGGACATCTATGGTGCGGTTGCCAACTATTACATCAGTTCCCCAAACCTTGTTGAATATTTCTTCTCGGGTAAACACTTTGCCGGGCTTGCTAATTAAAAGGCTGATAAGTTCAAATTCTTTTTTGGCGAGTTCAATTTTCTCATCTCCACGGGTTACGATCACTTTTTCTTTGTCAACAGTAAGGTTTCCAGCGGTCACGATGTGGCTTTTACCATCATTGTCATCAACCCGCCCGGTCCTGCGGAGTAGTGCTTTGATCCTGCTCATCAATACCCTTGGCTTGATGGGTTTGGTGATGTAATCGTCCCCTCCAACATCCAAAGCGGCAATCTGAGAATAATCCTCTTCCCGGGCAGTTAAAAAAGCAATCAGCACATCATCGAACCCTTTTTTGCTGCGAATGGTACGGCAGACTTCTACACCGTCCATCTGGGGCATCATTATATCGAGTATGATTAAAGTGGGTTTAATTTCCGCAGCTTTTTCTACAGCTTCATCTCCGTTGTTGGCAGTAAAAACCTGATAACCCTCTTTTCTCAAATTATAGGAAAGTATTTCGAGAATGTCGGGTTCATCATCTACGACCAATATTTTTATATCATCCATGCATTAACCTGTTGTGATTAGATTGCAAATTTAGACTTATGAAAGGTTCCTATTGAAACGCCATGATTAAGAAATTGTTAAGTTATTTGGTTCTTGGTCGCTGACCACGGAGAACACAGGGTAGCACAGAGAAGGTCTTTGTTTCCACAAAAAGCAGGAGGACCCCTGTGTTCTCTGTGTCCCCAGTAGTTAAAATCACTTCATATCAGATTTCACTTGATTTGTCAAAGGGTCAGTTATTCCTTTTCAAGCGCTAATTTTTCAAATTCAACCATCACTTCCTCATATACCCTCTCCATCTCTTCGGGGTTTCGTTTTAGGTAAGAAAGCAGCGTGTCAATGGTTGCTTGGTCAACCTCATGGATGCTGCGTATTTGCTGATAAATTAGTGCTGCAGCCTTATCCTTGTCAGATCCGCTCAGTGGTTTAAGTGCTGCTTCCGCAATATGGATGTCGGTCAGTATTTTTACTGCTTTGTCCTTTTCCATAGGCAACTCTTGTTCTTCTTTGCAAGCTGCAAAAAACAGAGTTACAAAGACAGCCCATATTGAAAATCGGTAAAGAAACTTGAAGTTCATTGGTAAGCCTTTTTACTTTTTACTTTTTACTTTTTACTTTTTACTTTTTACTTTCTACTTTCTACTTTCTACTTTTTTAAAGGTAAAGCTTCGGATAATGGTACTCAGTGAGTTTAGCTTTCCCCGGTAGGAATTCCTTCCAATCTTCAATATCGGCGTCAATTCTGGCAATTCCGCAGGTTGGGATATTCGCGATGAATTTGTCTGTATAAAAATTCGCAACCCCTGTAAATGTTGGGTTGTGCCCAAAAATCATTACTGTTTCAAAATTATCTGGTAAACGCTGGATCAGCTTCACGATCGTAGCTGACATCGACTCGTAAATTTCATCTTTTATCAAAATATCCTCCTCTTCAAGGCCAAGTTCATTTTTGAAAAAGGTCGCTGTGGTAAGTGCCCGTACTGCCGGACTTGAAATAATGGCATCTGGACGAACCCCTTTATTGCCCAATATTTTGGCCATAAAAGGAGCATCCCTCAGCCCACGGTCGTTCAATGGCCTTTCCGAGTCCCGAAGGCTGAGGTCATCCCAACTCGACTTTGCATGACGTACTAAATAAACGGTTTTCATATTTTTTGTAATAATTATTTGCCAGTAATTAACACGCCCCAAAGGTACTCAAATCGGTTGAGTATGTCCCTTTTCCATTCTATCTTTGCCAGTTGAGCGGGGCAGTAAGCAGTAAGCAGTAAGCAGTAAGCAGTAAGCAGTAAGCAACAACCAACAACCAACAACTAATAAAAACCCTCACGTGAACTTCCTTCTAAAAAATATAGAACTTTCACTCAGCGAAGCCCACCTGTTGGCAGGAGAGAAACTGTTCGAGGAACAGAAGGTGACAGCTTTGGTTGAAAGCGAGCGCAACCTATGGGTAGCAGACGTCGAAGGGTTTGAGGCTGAAATACAGATAACCCCATCGAGAGTAAAAGCTTGTTCATGCGAATGTGAAGTTTTCCTAAATGATAAAATGTGCGGCCACGTGGCGGCTGGATTATTGGCATTGAGAAGACGGGTTTCGGAGAAAAAAAAGGGTGTAAAACGGAAAGCTGGGAAGCGAAACCAATATCAAAAACTGACCGTCAACGCTATCCTCGACCAAGCTGATAAAGAAGAAATGAGTGCCTTTATTAGAAACTACGCGAAGCGGAACCGCCACTTTACCATCGCGTTAAAGACACGCTTTGCCGGGGCTGTTCCTATGTATGACAATGCTGAAAAATACAGCCAGTTAGTTGATTTGGTCATTAAGTCGTCACGCAATAAAAATGAGGAAATAAGTGTCCCAGGGATCAAGCAGATCCTTGCAACTGGAAAGGACTTGCTGGGCCAGGCATATGATTCCATCGCCCTCGAACATTTTGTGGAAGGATGGGCCGTTTTGTTTGCCCTGCTCAACCGGGTGGTGCCGATTGCCAATAAACTTGCCTATGAAACCGCAGCATTTCTTGAATTCACAGATCGGGTCTTTGATGGGGTTGAAATGTTGCTGGACCAACCTATCCCACCAAGTTTACAAGAAGATGTATGGCAATTTTTATTGCAAACTAGTAACCGTCTTTCCTTCCGTGGCCACGATCGCGTTATCCATGTATTAAAGCTATTAATTATGCTGGCCGACGATTCTTCAAGGAGGAAACAACTGCTCCATACGGTTGATCTGGAATGGAAAAGACAGCACCTGTTGACGAGGGATCACACTAAGCAATTGCTTGTTTGCAAATTAGAAATCTTATCCAAGCGGGGATTTAAATCCCAATTAAAAGTATTTTTTGAAGAAATTGCCAGTTCGCCCGATCAAATTCTTTTTGCTGTTGAAACCGCTTTTGAAAACGGATTGGTGGCAGAAGCTACACTATTGGCAGACAAAGGGTTGCGGCAATACGAGCATCCTCTATTTCAGTATAAGCTAAAAACCTACTTATTGGAAATAGCTTTACAGAAAGAGGATCAAAAGGTGGTAGTTGGCCTCGGGAAGGATTGTTTTGTATTCAGCGGTAACCTGAAATATTTGAGGATGTGCAAACAATATTTCGAAGGCGAATGGGAATCGTTTTTGGGCGAGTTGGCAATTGATGTCGCCAATCAAAACCCCAAAAAGAAAAATGAAATCTTAGCGGACCTTTATGCAGAAGAAAGCAATCTTGAAATGTTGGGTGAAATTATCAGGAAGCGTGATTCTTTGAAAATATTGATGAAATACGATCACTTCTATTTACCAAAAAACCAGAAAGAATTGGAGGTCATTTATAAATTGCTCCTGGACAAATACCTCTCCAACCACCTGGGAATAAAACCAACCGAAAAAATACTTAAAATATTTGCCCATCTCCGTAAGCAGAATGCCCACGACTTGGTTGAAAAATTGGTTCGATTTATCAGGGAAAAATACCCACAACGAATGGAACTTGCCATGGAATTATTGACGCTTTAGAATAGTGATTAAGTGAATAGCCCATCAAACTAATGATAGCCCATAATTTGTCGGTGTTTACTAATCAACGTAGGTTCTGGATAACAATCCTTGACAATCACGAGCTTATGGCGGTTTCTGTCCTTTGATTGTCCCGTTAGGGACGGAACATGGGTAGCAATGCCAAACCAACGGTATTTTTCGTGCCGTAGGTACGTAACATTTTCCACCTTGCGTACCTACGGCACGGTGAAAACCCCTGCAAATGCTTGGCTACCCATGTTCCGTCCCTAACGGGACAAT
>JAJCYI010000029.1 GCA_029263015.1 Saprospiraceae bacterium
CAAAGGACAGAAACCGCCATAAGCTCTTGATTGTCAAGGATTGTTATCCAGAATTCACGTTAGTTTAATATGCCTAAAACAGGGCCTAGTCTTGCAAATTTCCTCTGATGTTCCAGTTGACTAGTTCGGTGGTGGTTACATTGAGGAATGTCTCCCAGGTTTGCGTATCCTCACTCCAAATCCAGTCACCTCCGTCATGGCGGGGGCCGCTATCGCAGCCTATGGTCTGTGCGGATTGGTCATGCACAACTTGCACACCAACCCAAAGATCTTCGCCAGTGATTAAAAGGAGAGGCTCAACTTTTGTGATAACCCATTTTTGGGCATCTACATTGGAAGTGATGTCTTGTTCCCAGAGGATACCTCCCGGGGTACTTTCAGTTCCTGGACCGTGTACGATCAGTTTGTAAGATAAGGCACCTGGAGCGAGGAATGCTTCAATTTCAAAGAGTTTTTTGCCTATCCGATCTGCTAGGTAGTCTTCGGTGAATTGAACGGCTAATTCGTGAGTCCCAGGGGCAAGTTCAGGAGAAGCTTGGTTGTCGCCGTCGTAGCTGAGGATGTTGGGGTTAACTCCATCATCATCACCACAAGCAGCAAAAGAGAAAATGGCAAGGGCCAATAAAAAGTGTGATATTTTCATAATTTAGTTTTTTTAACGAATTCGATTATAAAATGCAAATTTCCAAAAATAACGAAACAATACCTCCATGATAGCTGACCCATTTTATAAAGTAATGTTAAAGGATGGGTGAGCCCCCATGTTTTCTTATTAATAGCAGGAAAAGTCCCTTGGCTTATTAATTTTGTCCATCATTGTTGGAAATTTCCAATTTCTAAATTTCATCAAAAAACAAAACGCAATCACAATGCAGCGAACTATAACAATCGCAACTTTTTTCCTTTTCTCTATTTGTGCATATTCTCAGTCTGGTACTCAAAATATGTCTACATTGACCATCAACCAGATCATGCAGGGGGAGGGCTTTGTGGGCTACCTACCAAATAATATTAGATGGTCGGACAATAGCGGCACCGTTTATTTTTCGTGGAATCCAGATGGCGACACCTTGCGGAGCACCTATAAAATAAATGTGCAGGGAGACGCCAAAACGAGCGAACCAGTAAAAGTGCCAGTGGAAGAGTTGAAAACACTTGCTGGACGAGGTACTTATAATAAGGCTCGGTCGCGTAAAGTATATAGTAAGAATGGTGATCTGTTCTTGCTCGAAATGCCAGGGTTCAAGACTACTCAAATCACCAACACATTGGAAAGGGAGGGGAGTCCAGCGTTTTCCGGCGACGAAACCAAAATCATTTTCCAGAAGGGAAATAACTTGTACGCCTGGGAAATCGCTTCTGGGACTTTGCAACAACTGTCCGATTTCAAAAAAGGAAGCAAGAAAAAAGATGCGCCCCAAAGCGAGCGGGACGATTGGCTGGAGCAGGACCAACTGGAACTGTTTGAAATATTGGCCGAGCGGAAAGACAAGCGTGAAACCAGAGAGTACCGCAATGATTTGCTGAGGCCAGACCGCCCGAAAACTTATTACCACGGTAAAAAGGGCATATCAAATATTCGCATCAGCCCAGACATGCGGTATGTGACTTTTCGTCTCACAGACAGCGGGAACGGTGAACGCACAGCAGTTCCGAAGTATGTAACCCAATCGGGCAAGGTCGAGACGGGCAAGGCTCGGTCGAAGGTCGGTTCGCCTGTTGATGCTACTGAACAGTGGATTTATGACATTGGAAATGACACGGTCTACTCAGTTGATAATGAGCAGATTCCTGGCATTTATGACAAACCTGATTTCCTGAAAGATTATTGGCGGGATACCCTCCCTTTCGACGATCAATATGAGTCTGCCCGCCCGGTTGTCTTTCACGGCCCTATTTTTTCGGAAGATGGAAAAGCCCTCCTCAGCGCCAAATCTCAGGATAATAAAGACCGTTGGCTTTTTCTATTGGATTTGGCTTCAGGCGATTTGAAGTTATTGGAAAGACAAAGGGACGAAGCGTGGGTCGGCGGGCCTGGGATATACGGTTGGAATGCTGCAATGGGCAATGTTGGCTGGCTCGCTGATAACAAGCACATCTATTTTCAGTCAGAGGAAACGGGGTTTTCTCACCTGTACCTATTGAATGTTGAGACAGGTGAAAAGAACGCTCTCACGAAAGGAAATTTTGAAATCATTGATGTGGAGCTGTCAAATGACAAGCAGTTTTTTTATATCAATTCCAACAAAGAAACACCTTTCGAGCACCATTTTTATAAAATGCCCGTGAGCGGCGGCGAGATGCAGCAAATCACCTATCAGCCTGGCAACAACGATGTTTCTGTTTCTCCTGATGAAAAATGGCTGGCCGTTCGTTATTCTTATTCCAATAAGCCTTGGGAGCTGTTTCTTATGCCAAACAAAGTTGGTGCTACCATGCAGCAAGTGACCATTTCCACGACCGATGATTTCAGGAGTTATAAATGGCGGGATCCTGAAATGGTCTGGTTCACAGCATCGGATGGGGTAGAAGTCCCGGCAAGGCTGTATCGCCCTGCGGGCAGCGAGCGAAATGGCGCTGCGGTGGTTTTTGTCCATGGGGCAGGTTATTTACAAAATGTACATAGCTGGTGGAGCAGTTATTATCGGGAATTTATGTTCCATAATATACTTGTTGATAATGGGTTTACGGTGCTGGATATTGACTACCGGGGCAGCAATGGATATGGTCGTGATTGCCGCACGGCGATCTATCGTTTCATGGGTGGGAAGGACCTGTCCGACCAGGTGGATGGTGCTCATTATCTCGCCGAGGAGCATGGCATTAATGCCGATAGGATTGGCATTTATGGCGGCAGTTACGGTGGATTCATTACATTGATGGGCCTGTTCACTTCGCCAGGCACTTTTAAAAGCGGGGCGGCCATCCGTTCGGTGACGGATTGGGCGCATTACAACCACGGTTACACATCCAATATCCTAAATACACCTGTTGAAGATAGTATTGCGTTCCGCAAAAGTTCACCAATCTATCATGCCGAAGGAATGGAAGGCAACCTCCTCATCCTCCACGGCATGGTTGATGACAATGTACATTTTCAGGATGTGGTACGCCTCGCCCAGCGCCTCATCGAACTCGGAAAAGAAAACTGGGAATTTGCCGTATTCCCGCTCGAACGCCACGGCTTTGTGGAGCCAAGCAGTTGGACGGATGAATATAAACGGATTTATAAATTGTTTTGGGAGACGTTGCGGGAGTGAAGGGAGGTGTGTGTTTAGTGAGGTTAAATTCTGTTTATAGGTCGGGGTCGTATGGAAAGTTAAGTTTCCGTATCCAATATTTTTTTGAATTGCTGTAAATTGACAACTTCGGTGTTGAGATAGGGATATTGTTGGAGTACCCTGAAATGTTTGTCTTCAGAAACGAGGAATCTTGCGCTGGCGGCAATGGCACAGTCAACAAATTTATTGTCATCGGGATCTGCTTCGATGAGTTGCCATGAATAGTATTTATTGATGAACAAGGTATTCGGTAGGTCGGTGAGGATGTCAAGGGCGAGATCAGCAATTCCCTGTCCCATTTTCCGGCCGATAATCTCCTCGTATTCTGAAATGATATCAGTAGTAAGGCATATTTGGACTTCGCCTGATAAAATAGCTTGCCAAAGCCAGTTGTCCTTTGATCGGTTCGAGATGCAGACCAAAAGGACATTCGTGTCAATAACGGTTTTCATGCGTTGCCCTTACTTTGTTTTGGACGGTAAGGAGTGCGGAGATGGGATTTAAGGAATTGGTTCATGGTTTCTTGGGTCCAACCTTTTTCGTCCCATACTTGATCGGTCAATTTGGCTAACCGTTCAGCTTTATAAGCTATGAGCAATTTTTTTAACTCCAAAAGTTCAACCTCGTTCAAATTTTCAGTCAGTTTCAACAATGAAACTTGTACTTCATTTAATGGTAATTGGATAGGCTGCATGATTTCTTGATTTTGTTCAAAGATATGCAAGTTAACAGGAAATTGGTGTTTTTACAGTCATTTATCAAAACCCTTCTCTAGCGTAATCAAGATTACGGCTTGTGTCTAAGTTAATGTATTTCAATTAAATTTTCAGACCTTCACCTCCTCTTAAATTTTCAAACAAAAACTATTTATGAAATACATCTTCACATTCACCCTTTTCGCACTGCTCGCCATTTTTACATTTTGCAGTTGCGACTCCATCAATTTCCCCAGCAAAAAAAAGGCGAAAGAAATCAAGAAGGATTCAACAGCACTCAATGGTTATTTAAGTGAACTCCGAATGCCGGAAGGGTTCAGCGTGGAGGTGTTTGCTGAGGGCGTTGAAAATGCGAGGTCAATGGATTTATCTCCCAGTGGAACCTTGTTTGTTGGCACTCGTGGCAAAGGTAGCGTCTATGCTTTGCGCGATGAAGATGGCGATTTTAAGGTTGACAAAAAGTACACTTTAGCTGAGGATTTGACTATGCCAAACGGTGTTGCCTTCCGCGATGGAGACCTTTATGTGGCCGAAGTGAGCCGCATTTTGAAATATGAGGACATCGAAAATCACCTTGCCGACCCGCCTGAACCTATTGTCATATTTGATGGCTACCCGACGGAAAAGCACCATGGCTGGAAGTTTATTGATTTTGGCCCTGATGGGAAATTATATGTTCCCGTTGGTGCGCCGTGCAACATTTGCGAAAGCGATGAGGAAATCTATGCCAGCATCACCCGCCTGAATACCGATGGTACTGGCATGGAAGTGGTGCAGCGCGGTGTGCGCAATACGGTGGGGTTTACATGGCATCCAGAAACCAAAGAGTTATGGTTTACTGACAATGGTCGCGACATGATGGGCGATGACTTGCCTGCGTGTGAGCTGAACCATGCCCCACAGGAAGGAATGCATTTTGGTTATCCTTATTGCCACCAGGGCGACTACCCCGATCCCAAATTTGGAGAGGGTCGTTCGTGCGATGAATTTACTGCTCCGGCCCAAAATCTTGGTGCTCACGTTGCCCCACTTGGTGTTGAATTTTACACGGGCGGTATGTTTCCCAAAAAATATAAAAACCAGATCCTGATCGCAGAACATGGTTCCTGGAACCGCAGCAAAAAGTCAGGTTACCGCGTGGTGATGGTGACATTGGAAAATGGGAACCCCATCAGCTACGAACCTTTTATTGATGGCTGGTTGAATGTGAAAGAAGACGAACCATGGGGCCGCCCCGTTGATATTGAGCATTTGCCAGATGGGTCTTTGTTGGTGTCCGATGATTTTGCGGATGTGATTTATCGGGTGAGTTATGATGGGCTACAATAATTGAGTATTTTTGGAAAATATTCCCCGATTTTATGAAAGACCAAGAAAAACAAGAACTGTTGAAAAAACTGGAATTCAGAGAGCGAATTCTAAAGGGTAAACTTCAATTTTACGTCCGATACCGTTCGGAAATACCAGAAGGCATGAAATATGCGGATGAGCAGATCAACAATTTCTTAGATGAATTAAAAGAACTTTGGAAATTGAAGAAATTGTTGGAAGAAAACTGATTTAAAAATCTTAAATTATGATAGCTACCATTGCAGCCAAGCCGCGAGACTTCGATTCTTATGCGGAAGAATATTTTCTGTTAACGACGGAAACAGAAATTAACGCATTTTGGAAAAGAATGGATGAAATTGTTAAAAACATGTCTTTAAAGCAAAAAGAATATTTTTTTGGACAACTAAAAAGTAGCATTGAAAAAGATATGGTTGATCTCCGTGAGATAAAATCTAAAATCTTAAAAGCTGTCAAAAAATAGACGGTTTTGACCATTAAAAAACGGGCAGCGATAAAATCACTGCCCGTTTTTTTTTACGAAATTTTCAGTTACGCCCTTGGCGAATAACCCTTCTTCCCTATCGGCATCATAAAACCGATGTTCAAACCTAAACTATTGTGCTGCACCCTTTCACGTACCACTGGTATGTCGTAAGGTTGGGTAAAGCCATGTGAATAACGCACATCGAAGAACAACTGGCTGCCGTTGCCTGTACCAATAGATACACCTGCCCCTGCCATGCCGCCAACTTCCCAACGCTCATACCCTACGGCGTCAAGATCAATGGCTGTTTCAAAAAGGTCAATTTCAAAAAGTACCCTGGCACGGGTGTCGAGTTTACCATTGAGGGCGTAACCGAATGTGGGACCAGCAACGACATAAAAATTGGCAGACTCATTTCCGAATTTGGCCTTGGCCAATAGGGGCATTTCTAAGTAATTGAATTTTGTAAGGGCTGTCACGCCAAGTGGGAGCGGAATATTAAACAGGTCGAGGCCAAAGTCTTCTTTTACCTTAAACCCCTTTTGGGTGAAGACCAATTCTGGCTGGATGGCGAAGTTTTTATGGAAGGCAATTTCGGAAACGATCCCTGCATTTACGGTGGTAACAGACTTGAAATCTGGTAGTACGGAAATATCGTCGATAAAACCTGGGATTTTTACATTGGCGCTCTGAACGCCCGTTTTTATACCAAATGAAATATCCTGTGCGGCAAGGTTTAATGAAAAAATTAAAGCTATTACAAGGCTGGTTGTTTTCAGTAATGTCGTCATGATTAAGTAGTGTTTAAAAGCTGGATCGGAAAATGGCTTTTCTCAATATCCGCTATTTTGAAATGGCTTACAAACACTCCCAAGACGTCACTGAAATGTTAAGTGAATCGGGAAATAGGTTATGGTTTTTATAAAATGAGGATGCTGAGAAGCGACGCTTTTTAGAAAAGCGGCGCTTCTAATTATGGAGGGAATTATGAGACAATGAAACCACGAGACAATAAATCACTTCTTATTCCACCTGCTCTTCCCTCCCTTGCTCTTCTCTCCTTTTGAGATAATAATATGTTTCGATTTGCGACTGGATGGCAATGTCGTTTTCGTCTTGTTTGTAGTGGTTGTTCATTTCCGAATCAAGGATTCGGGTTTTCACATTGTCGCGTAATTGAAGATCAATGATGTCAAGGATTTGTTGCCGCAGGCCTTCGTTGTAGATGGGAAAAATAGCCTCGACTCTCCAACTGAGGTTGCGGGTCATCCAGTCGGCACTGGAGAGGTAAACCAATTTATTGCCTTTGTTGTGGAAAATGAAAACCCGTGCATGCTCAAGATAACGGTCCACAATACTGGTTACTTCAATGTTTTCGCTGTGCCCTTCAATACCCGGAACGATGGAACATATTCCTCGGACAATCATTTTGATAGGGACCCCGGCCCGACTGGCCTGGTACAGTTTTTTGATCATGCGCTCGTCCTGGATGCCGTTCATTTTTAGGGTCAGCCCAGATGGATTACCCTTTTGAGCCTGCTTGATTTCCCGGTCAATGAGTTTTTCGAGTTGTTGCCGCTGGTTGAACTGGCCAACCATTAAGTGCTCAAACGACTGTTGTGGCCGCTTGTTTGTTTCAAGGAAAGTGAAAAGTCTTGCTACTTCTGATGTCAATCGTTCATCAACTGTGAACAAACCAAAGTCACCATATATTTTGGCAGTGTCTTCGTGGAAATTGCCGGTACTGAGGTAGGAGTAAAACTGAACACCATGTGGCTCATTCCGTCTAATCATTGCCATTTTTGCATGTACCTTCAATCCTGGCATTGAATATTGCACCTGAACGCCTTCCCGTTCGAGCCGCTCGCCCCATTCAAGGTTGGCCTCTTCGTCAAAACGGGCTTTCACTTCAATAAATACGAATACTTGCTTGCCGGCCCTCACAGCATCAATAAGGGCTTTCATGATTCGGGATTTGCGGGCAACACGGTACTGGGTAATCTTGATATGTGTCACCAGGGGATCTTTGGCAGCGCGTTTGAAAAATTGGACCACGGACTCATAGGAGTGATACGGGTGAGCCACAAGGTGGTCTTCTTCTTTGATAGCCCCAAAAAAATCCTTTGCTTCATCGAGGCCAGAATAGCTCAGTGGAGGCAAGGGCTTGTTCTTGAGGTGTTTAAGGCCAAAATCAGGGAATTTGAAAAAGTCAAAATTATTGTGATAACGCCCTTCTGTCAATAACACTTCTTTCCGCAAATCGAATGATTCAATCAAGAAATCCAATAGTTTCGACGGCATTTCCCGATCATAAATAAAGCGGGAAGGAGGCCCGACCTTTCTTTTGTTGAGGCTGGTCTTGATCTTGTTGATCAGGTTGCCAGAGAATTCATCGTCGATGTAAAGTTCGGCATCGCGGGTCAACTTAATAGAGTAGGTATCTAAAATATCAAACCCTGGGAACATCCTTGTGAGCGAATGGCGCACAATGTCGTCGAGCATGATTAACTCCCTGCGACCGTTAAGAGAAGGGAGGCGGACAAATCGTGGCAGATGGTCGGAGGGAACTTTTACCAGGGCAGAATAAGGTTTGTTTTTCTCCTTGTCGTTGAGGTGTACCATTAAATAGAGAGAGGCATTGTTGAGGAATGGGCGGATTTTGCCTTTCACCAACAGTACAGGCTGCACATAAGGCCACATGTGATCGTCAAAATATTGCTCAACAAAGGCTCTTTGCTTTTGCCCAAGGTGAAGCCGCCTTTTCATGATAATCCAATGCTTGGCCAATTCTGGCACGATCTGATTTTCAAATATTTCACTGAATTCAACTTGTTGCTTGTCAACGATCTTGGTTACTTGCTTCAAAACGGCCTTTGGGTCAAAGTCGAATTTTTCCCGGGTCTTTTTGCCCACTCGAATCAAATTCCGGTGGTTGGCCACGCGCACCCTGAAGAATTCATCAAGGTTATTGGAATAAATAGCTAAGAACTTCAATCTTTCCAACAAGGGCACAGCAGGGTCTTTGGCTTCTTGCAAAACCCTGTAGTTGAACGAAAGCCAACTAATGTCCCGGTGGATAAGTGGGTAATTTTCTTTTGCCACAAGTATTTTATCAGTTCCTTCAGATGGTTTAGTCATAGTATTGATAGAAGTATGTCTTTTTCAGAATGGTAAAATAAATAATTTTAAAGCGAAAAAAAGGATCGGCCAAAAAATAAGTTGCCAAATCAAAGATTTTCTCCACCTTCGCTGCATGAAGACTCCTGTCAAAATGCTTGGCCTCTTTGGCGGTCCATTGCTATTCCTCCTGATCCTCACCGCATTTCATCCCGAAGGTATGAGCAAAGAAGCCAATGCCATCCTTGCTTCCACTGTGTGGGTGGCCATTTGGTGGATTACTGAGGCAATTCCTATTGCAGTCACGGCATTGTTGCCGATCATCTTGTTTCCACTTTCTGGGGGGCTTGGCCTTTCGGAAACGACTGCGGCTTTTGGGCACAAGTATGTGTTTCTCTATATCGGTGGGTTCATTATCGCCATAGCCATTGAACGGTGGGATTTGCACAAACGTATAGCGCTGAACATCATCAAATTTATCGGAACCAATGTGAGCAGTATGATCTTGGGGTTTATGGTAGCCACGGCATTTCTGAGCATGTGGATTTCAAATACGGCCACTTCTGTAATGATGCTGCCCATCGGCATGGCAATAGTCGCCCAATTGCGGGACAATCCTGCGACTATTGAAAACGAAAACTTGATTTTTGGGAAAGCGCTCATGTTGGCCATTGCCTACAGCGCCTCCATTGGAGGTATGGCTACTTTGATCGGGACTCCTCCAAATTTGGTTTTGGCTGGGGTGGTGAAAGAGACCTATGGAGTAGAGATTACTTTTTCAAAATGGATCATCTTTGGACTGCCTATTTCTATCATATTGCTCTTGATCTGTTGGAAATACTTGACAGGGTACGCATTCAAATTTCAACAAAAAAAATTCCCTGGTGGCCGGGAAGAAATCAACAGGCAGTTGGAAAAACTGGGCAAAATAACTTATGAGGAAAAACTGGTGTTGATCGTTTTTGCAATTACCGCATTTGCCTGGATCAGCCGTTCTTTTCTTTTGAAAAAATTCATGCCTGCCATTGACGATACCATCATTGCAATGCTTGGGGCAGTGGTGCTTTTTTTGCTTCCTTCAAAATCAGAGAAAGGAAAGCTCATGGATTGGGAAACTGCCGTGAAATTACCTTGGGGCATCCTGCTTTTGTTTGGGGGGGGCTTGGCCATTGCATCGGGTTTTCAGGCAACAGGATTGGCTGAATGGATTGGTCAACAAATGAGTTTGATGGGAGGTGTTGCTTTGCTGTTAGTCCTTTTCATCATCATAGCCAGTGTAAATTTCCTGACCGAAATCACTTCCAATCTGGCCACTACGGCTATGTTGTTGCCAGTGCTTGCGGCGATGGCAATCACCATTGATGTACATCCATATATATTGTTGGTTGGAGCTACTGTGGCGGCATCATGTGCGTTCATGCTGCCTGTGGCCACACCTCCAAATGCGGTGGTCTTTGGGTCTGGTTATTTGACTATTCCAGATATGATGAAGGCGGGTATTTGGATGAATATTTTGTCCATCTTATTATTGACTGCTATTACCTATTATGTGCTGCCACTGGTATGGGGTTTTGAGCCAGGTAAATTTCCAGAATGGAATCAGTAGGCAGTAACCCCGAACCAAAAACCAAGAACCAGAATCCATTCACTCCTCTACCGAAAGCGCATAAACGGCAAAAGAAGCCAACCAATGTGTCCCCTCGTAATGTTCAGAGGCAATATTTGGGATGGTAACATTCAGGTGTTCCCAGGCAGCTTTCAGCATGTGCTTGCGCTGCTTTTTGCTTTTGATATGAGGATAAATGCCATAAAGGCACCATGCGCGACTAAGGTTCAAGCCATCCAGATGAACGATTTTTGGATCAGAACGATCAGATACGTTGGCAGGAGTTGAAAGCTGCATCAGTTTTTTCTTTGGTAAAAAACGCTTGAACCACTGTCCAAAAACCTCTTTTGGCAAGACCCTCCGCATCAAATTGGCTTCCTCCAAACAGGCTGACAGAAAATCTTCACCACTCGGTTCCCAGCCCGCTGGGCATTTTTCATCCAACAGATAATACTCTTTTGCGCTTTTTTCAATGATGGTCTGAAATCTTCTTTCACCAGTTGTATGAGCATAATCCCAAGCATAGGAAAGCCCAAAAGCAGTATTGGGATGTACGCCAGTTCGGACAGGGTATGTCTGCACCAAAAGGAATTCTTTGTACCGTGCAATGATCGCATCGGTCAATGGTTGGAGATTTTGCGACCATTTCCTGCCCTCGGGAGTGTTGTAGGTGGAGAGTTCTTCTGCGAGCTTGAGCAGCCAAGCCCAGCCATACATCCTTTCCCATGATTTGCTGGCATGTTTAAAGTAATCGACTTCTGCTGCTATGTTTGCCACAGTCAGGTTCTGGCTTAATTTCTTCTTTATTTCTTTTGCTTCTGGTAAAGCTGGAAATTGTTTTAGTAATCGCAGCAGCATCCAATGACCGTGAACCGATGAGTGCCAATCAAAGCAACCGTAGAAGGCAGGATGCAGCTTTTGGGGCTCCATCAATGAGTTTGCACCTGTCAGAACTTGGCCAAGTTTATTTGGGTATTCTTGTTGTAGGCAGTTGAGCGCCAGGTTGGCGAAATGTGAGGCACCTTCTGCCGTCAATTTAAGGCGTCCTTCAGCATTTGTTTGCAAAAATGGATTATCATTTATTTGCGCAGTCGATACAGAAACCATAAATGATAGGATGAATAAAAAAAAAGAGGGTTTCATGGTATGTATTTTAAAAGCCTCAGGACACTTCAATGTAAAAGTGTTTGTCAAAATTAAGTTGGAAAGGTACTATTAAGGAATGAGTTCTAAATAAAGTATACAACTTCACTTTATCTTTTTGCGCCACTCTTTGTTGTCAAAACGCTTATTATACTTGGCATAATGCTCGTTTTGACGCCTCGATTGGCACAAAAATATTTTGCCTACTTGTACACTTTATTTAAATCTCATTCCTAAATAGGATTTCCTTGCTATAATAATCCTGAATGGTCGGGTCTTACTATCTTCAGTCAAAAATAGGATTAAACCTCCTTTCAAAAAATAAGTCCAAGCCGTATTGAAAGTCCAAATCTAAAATTAGTACTAATGAAAATCAAGAATCTTTTATTTGCATCTGTCCTAATGCTGTTGCCCTTTTGCATCCAATCTCAAACCACATCTCCACAAGATAGTACCGGTTTCCCTGGAGACCATTTTAGTTTAGAAGGTGCTATTGAGCTTTTCAAAAAAGCTGAATCCCCTGAAAGTTTTGAAAAATTGTTGAACACGGAAAACAACTATGTCAACAACCTTGACCTCAATGAGGATGGTGAAATTGATTACATTCGAGTCGTTGACAAAATGGAAGGGGACGTTCATGCTATTGTATTGCAAATTGCTGTCAATGAGAGTGAATCTCAGGATGTTGCAGTTATAGAAATAGAAAAGCAGGGCGACGAAGAAGCCATTCTCCAGATCATCGGTGATGAAATTTTGTATGGCAAAGAAACAATTGTTGAACCGTACGAAATTGAATCCCAAGATGACGGCCGCGGTCCTGCTGTTACCATTGATCGCATTATAGTAAATGTATATTTCTGGCCGTCTGTAAGGTTTGTTTACCGGCCAGGTTACAGGGTATATGTGTCACCTTGGCGCTATAGACATTATCCCGTTTGGTGGAAACCTTGGCGGCCACACACCTGGCATTGGTGCCATTCCCATCGGGCAGTTTACAGGCCACATTACCGAGTTGCCACAACCCACCGGGTTGTCCATGCCCACCGGGTTTACACGCCTCATCGCAAAACTTCTAAGGTGGTTCGGACTAGGACTACCACTACTAGGGTTGTCGCCAAAGGGAATAAAGTGGGAGTCCAAAAAACCACGACTACAAAAACAGTTCAGGGTAAAAACGGTAAGGTCACCCAAAAGGGTAAGACCACAACTGTTGGTGCAAAAAGCAAAAAAGGTAAGGTGGGTGCAAAAAAATCCTCAACCCGCACGACAAAGAAAGGAGTTAATGGCCGTTCAACTACGACAAAGAAAACGACTCGTGCTGCAGGTAAGAAAGGTAGAAACGGTGCGGCTGTTGGCAAGAAGAAAACAAGGACAGTGAAGAAAAAAAGAGGGGGATAAAATTATTCTAAGATGTAGGTATTTTTAAACGATAGAGCCACCCTGGTTTTCAAACTGAAAACCAGGGTGGCTTTTTTTATGGAACGTATCGTGGTTTCTGACTTCAAAATTAGGCTGATATATTTCGTAAATGTAAATAAATACCCATGTTTCACCAAAAAAGTAAAATGTAGTATGATATTTTTATATATTGTAAAATATTTCATACATTGTGCCCTCAAGTACTCACCAACCTTTAAGCAAGTCATTTGTCATCTATTTGATGTTATTAATTTCAAAACAACACCTTAATCCTCTTTTTGATTAAAATTTATTGTTTTAAAATTTGTTTTATTAAAACATTATTTACACCTTTGTGTAGGTAGTATTAAAAACTGATATTATGGATCTGCAAATTCTTGTAAGCAAAAAAGGAACAAAGGTTGTCAAGGCTTCAAATCTCTATCTGGTTTTGGGCCTCTCCAACAAACAGTATTCTCCTAACCTTAAAAAATGGCTGAATGATGTCTATGAATTTAGGGATGGCATCAGAAAGCCAGAGGGTATGAAAGATTATTCTCTCCGGCACAAGCAAACCGTCAACGACAGGGAAAGATTGGTGGATGATTATTATTTTTCCATTGAGTTTGCTAAACTTATTGCACTAAACTCCAACAGCAAGTCCAAACAAAAATATGCTTCATTTCTACTGAACCTGGAAGATAAAGTAGAAAACAGCGATCTGCTTAATGTCGATCAGGTGATAGCATTATTGGAACTTGCAAAGGTGATGGGGCTGGTCAGTTGTCAATCTTCAGCTGAACAAAAACATCTCGAAACCTATGAGCAGCGCAATAATGGCAGTGCAGCCAACTGGTGGAAATTCCGCTCCAATGTACTTGGCTATTCCTCAGACCAGCTCAAGCAATCCCTGCAAAAGTTGGGTAAAAACGCTACTGGCAAATCGCAACGCCAGATGCTCATGCAGGTAGATAAATATGAAATGGTGCGCACAGCAGTGATCGACCTTTTCATGGCAATGGGCAAAACAGAGCAATATGCCAAAAACCTTGGCAGGCTCGCAAAAGCATTTGCCAAAGAACTCAATGTCGAAATATTTGATGACCGGAATGCTCCTCTTGCGTTCATGCCACCATTAAATGACGAACTCGCTGAGGAAGTGAAGCATTTGAAAAAGGGACGATATTTACAACTTTGGGAGCCACAGCGGTTGGCGTCTTGAGAAGAGGTGTATAGGTTCATCGGTGTAATGGAATATAGATTCCACAAGTTATCGGAGTGCTATTTTTTCAATTTGTCCAATTATCCAAATACCGTTACACCGATGAAAAGTGAAAACCACGACAGTGCCTGCTTCGTTTTCGAAGCGGGCATTGCCATTCCTGAATAATGGTATAACTTGCGCTCTATTTTTCTTTTACTAAACACCTTCAGCAAATGGCTTCACAGAAAATATTTTTCCTAAATGATGATGGAGAGAACCTTGCCGCACGACTTGAACTGCCAGTCAACCAACACCCGCACACCTTTGCATTGTTTGCGCATTGTTTTACCTGTAATAAAAACCTGACTGCTGTGCGGAATATTGGCCGGGCACTCAACCAGGCAGGCATTGCTGTGCTGCGTTTTGATTTTACTGGGCTGGGGGAGAGTGAGGGAGATTTTGCGGACACCAATTTTTCATCTAATGTAAGTGATTTGGTTGCTGCTGCTCGTTTTTTGGAAAAGGAATATCAGGCGCCTGAGATATTGATAGGACATTCTTTGGGCGGTGCAGCCGTGGTTGCTGCTGCCTATGAAATATCATCAGTTTCGGCGGTCGCTACAATTGCTGCCCCAGCTGATCCAACGCATGTCAGCCATATTTTCACTAGCAGTATTGAAGAAATTGAGAAGAGCGGTGTGGCTGAAGTTTCAATAGGTGGACGCTCGTTCACGGTAAAAAAACAATTCCTAGACGACATCAGGTCCAACGTGCATGGAGACAGGTTACGCAACCTCAACAAGGCATTGTTGGTGATGCATTCCCCGCAAGATTTAACAGTAGAAATAGGCCAGGCATCCAAAATATATGGAGCAGCCAGACACCCAAAAAGCTTTGTTTCCCTAGATGGTGCTGATCACCTGTTAAGTAATAAAGAGGATTCGTTTTATGTTGGGGAAGTGATAGCAACTTGGGTGAAACGCTATATTGATTTGCCCAAAAAAGAAAAACTTCAGGTGGTGAAAGAGGTGGCAGTCCGATTAGGCAATGAAGGGTTCACGACCGAAATTATGGCACGACACCACAGCCTCACTGCCGACGAGCCTGTTTCAGTGGGCGGCAATGATTATGGCCCATCTCCTTATGAATTGTTGAATGCAAGTTTGGGAGCCTGTACAGCCATGACCCTCCAAATGTATGCACGCCGTAAAAAATGGGACTTACAAGAGGTTGAGGTTCACTTGGAGCATTACAAAGATTATGCTGCTGACATGGAGAATGTGGAAGACAGTAGGAGCAAGATGGATCATTTTGACAGGGTAATAAAAATCAAAGGTGATCTTAATGGAGAGCAGCGGCAACGTCTTTTGGAGATCGCCGATAAATGCCCTGTTCATCGCACGTTGCACAATGATGTGAAAGTCATTACGAAGTTCGGCGAAATGTAAAATGATGAATTTAGAATGTAACAGTATTGAACGTCAGGTTTTCACATTAACTGATGGGGTGACTTATTTCATCATTCCAAATAAACCGACATCCCACATTTTTCATTTCTATTTCTTATTTCCATCTTTGCGTGCTTGACCCCTGATGCCTGAAATCTAAACTTAAATCAATGGATCAACAAGAACTTGAACGCTTGGCTGCTTTGGTGGACGAGGCAGCCCAAAACGCAGGGGCCATCTCGCAGTTAAGCTTGGGGCACAACTTTACGGAAGATGAATCATACGAAATCCAGCGATTGTCCATCAATCATCGGTTGGAAAGGGGAGAGAAGATGGTCGGCCTGAAAATGGGTTTTACCAGTGAAGCCAAAATGAAACAGATGGGCGTGCATGACCTGATCTGGGGCAGGCTGACGGACAGTATGCAATTGGATGCTGGAGGAACTTTGCAAATGGATCGGTTTATCCATCCGCGAGCTGAACCGGAAGTTTGTTTTTTGATAAAAAAGGAAATAAACAAAGCCATATCGTATGATGAGGCTATGGATTATGTTTCAGCAGTGGCCTTGGCGGTTGAGATTATTGATTCCCGTTATGAAAATTTCAAATTTTCACTGGAAGATGTCGTGGCGGACAATTGCTCCTCGGCAGCTTTTGTCATTGGGGAATGGCTGCCAGCAAATACCCCGCTCAATCATTTGGCAGTTGCGATGAATTTTGATGGTGAAGCAGTGCAAACTGGTTCGACCCACGCCATACTTGGAGATCCAATAAAATCGCTGGTAGCTGCAGCGAGACTGGCAGCTAAATATGGTGAATCCATTCAAGAAGGAGCTATTGTGCTGGCAGGAGCTGCCACGCCTGCCAATTATTTAAAAAGAAATCAGCTTATAAAAGTTGAAATTGCAGGACTTGGAGAAGTTAGTTTCAAAACGAGTTCTTAGGAGTCAGGAGTCAGGTTTAAGGAATCAGGAATTATTAAGATTTAAACTGTCTGTCTTTATCTTTCAGAAACTCTGATTGCCGATCCAGTCTGACCCCAGACCCCTTAAACCTGACTCCTAAATAATAAAACAAATTCATGGCTGACAAAGACCTAAAATACACAACTGTCCATTATCATTCTTATTTGGAACTGGATAAAATACTCGGGGCACAAAAGCCCCGGAGTGCCGAACAGGAAGAAAAGCCGGCTCACGAAGAAATGCTTTTCATCATTATCCACCAGGTATATGAGCTATGGTTCAAGCAGATGAAACACGAATTGGATTCGGTGCTCGACATGTTCCGGCACGACAATGTCGATGAACGCAGCATCGGGACAGCGACCTCCCGTCTTGAGCGTATCGAGGAAATCATGAAACTGCTCATCCAGCAGATCAATGTACTCGAAACAATGACCCCGCTCGATTTTCTCGATTTCAGAAATTATTTGTTTCCTGCCTCAGGTTTTCAGAGTTTCCAGTTCCGGATGGTGGAAGTAATGTTGGGTTTGGAGGAGAAAAAACGGTTGACTTATAATAACCACCACTACGCGTCTGTCTTCACCAAAGACCAACGAGGGGAATTGGAGGAAGCCACTAAGGCAGGCTCGCTTTTCGATGTGGTGGAGGCATGGCTGGAGCGAACTCCGTTCCTGCAATTTGGTGATTTTCGCTTCCTTGAACATTATAAAAAGGCGGTGGAAAATATGATTAAAAAAGAACAAAATGCTATCAATTCTTCAGGTTATTTGACGGAAGAGGAGAAGGCAGGGCGCTTGCGGATGCTGGGGGGGACGGACACTTATTTTCAGTCGGTATTAAATAAAGATGTGCACAAACAGATGCAAGAGGATGGCCAATTGCGGCTTTCTTATAAAGCTACCGTGGCGGCCTTGCTCATCAACTTATATCGTGACGAACCGATCCTGCATGGCCCTTTTCGACTGCTGATGAATCTTGTTGATATTGATGAATTGTTGACAACCTGGCGTTACCGACATGCCCAAATGGTGCTCCGGATGTTAGGTAGGAAAATCGGTACGGGAGGTTCTTCTGGTCACGATTATTTGCACGAAACTGCTGTCAAGCACCATATATTTACGGACTTGCATAATATCTCAACATTGCTCATTCCTCGTTCTGAACTGCCGGAACTTCCAAAGGAATTGCAACTGGAACTGGGCTTTTATTTTTCACAAAAGGGATAAGCTGAGCGGTATGTCGATACATCGTTCAACAGCATTCATAGAAAAGAAAAAACTACCTTTGAAATTAAATTTTTGAATTTGATAAACAATATAACAAAGAAAAAGAAACCTTCTCCAGTTTCAAGATTGCTAGCCCCAAAAAAGCTGATTGCTTTTGGTTGGTATGGTGGGAAATTTTCCCATCTGGATTGGTTACTGCCATTGCTCCCAAAGAATTGCAACCATTATTGTGAACCTTATGCGGGTTCTGGAGCTGTGTTATTGAACAGGCAGCCTTCTCCTGTAGAAACTTATAATGACCTTGATGGGGAAGTGGTTAATTTTTTCAAAATTTTAAGAGAAGAAAAAGAAACCCTTATAGAAAAAATCGCATTGACTCCTTTTTCAAGAGAAGAATTTGCATTGGCGTGTACACTTGACCCAACGCTTTCGCCATTTGAAAGGGCAAGAAGGTTTTATGTGCGGGCACGTCAGGTTAGAACAGGTTTGGCACAAACTGCCTCTCTCGGGAGGTGGGCAAATTGCAAAAATACGAGCCGAGCCGGCATGAGCGGAGTTGTTAGCAGGTGGCTTGGGGGAGTAAAAAAATTGGAATTTATTGCGGAACGATTACTTCGAGTACAAATTGAAAATAGATCAGCAATTGAAGTTATACAATTATATGATAGTCCTCAAACACTTTTTTATTGTGACCCTCCCTACATCCATCAAACAAGAGGAGATAGTAAAGCTTATGCTTACGAGATGACAGATGAAGAACATGTTCAATTAGCTCAAGTACTTAATTCAGCCAAAGGAATGGTCGCAATATCAAACTATGATTGCCAACTGATGAATGAACTATACCCTGCTCCCAAATGGCAGAAATTGGCATCTCTTGCGAAGACTATTCATTCTACAAAAGACAAAAGAATTGAAATATTGTGGATAAATTATTCTTTGGAAAACTCGAATACAAAGTTGAAAACCTTATTTGATAATGCATGACCTTCTCCAAAAACTAATGGACTTGGGCAAAACCGTTTCTTCTGTCGATACTTCTTTTGTTTCAGATCAAGCATTTCAAGAGAATGTTGCTTTTGTCTGTCGCTATATTAGGAACAGGGATCCTATTAGATTTTTACTTTCGTGTATTGCCGGAAAATTGGATAACCCGAAGGTAGATATTATCAAACCCTATACTGAAATTGAAGGAGAAAATACTTATTCTGGTCGACATTACGATGAACAGTATATTCAAAAGATAATCAACCAATTCCATTTACCCTGCAATGCAACTACTGCATACTTAACCCCGGCATTTAGAAATATTAAAGTTCCTTTAGTCAGGGATATTGGTTTGGTTGGGCGACCCAAAAACCTCTATCTTAAGGCAATCAGTCTTTTAAATGATGTTCAGGAAGGCTTGATAAACCCTGAAAATCTATTTAAGGAAATTATCCGACTGCTATTAATTTTAAAGAAGGAAGATGCTGAAAGGCTTGAACAGCTAATTGAAAGTTTAGAAACCCAAACAGATAGCCTATCACTTTCTTCTGAACAAATCGTAACGCTAATTGGTCAGCATTTAAAATGCCGAAATGCGAGCCGATTGCCTGTGCTTGTGGTTTCGGCGGCTTATATGTCAGTGTCAAGTATGGTAAAAGAAAACATAAAGCCACTTTTTGCACATACAGCTGCCGATAAACAAACGGGTGCAATGGGAGATGTGGAAATAACTTTGGAAGATGACCAACAAACTGTTACAAGTTATGAAATGAAAGCGAAAAGAGTGATTGAAAGTGATATAGATATTGCGATTACCAAAATATCTAGAGCAACATATAGAATTGATAATTACATTTTTATTACGACGGATATTATCGAAGTTGAAGTCTGCGAATATGCGAAATCTCTCTATGGGAAAGTAGGAGTAGAAATAGTAATATTAGATTGTCTTGGATTTTTAAGACATTTCCTGCATTTTTTCCATAGGTACAGAGACACCTTCCTGCATAACTACCAAACTCTGGTGCTAAATGAGCCGAATTCTTCAGTCAATCAACCATTAAAAGAGGCTTTCCTATCCTTGAGAAAAGCAGCAGGGACAGAAGAATATTAATAAAAAAATAATTAGCTGGTATTCCACCAAACCTATAAACCTTCAAACTCATGTCTAAATTATTTCCAAAAATTAATTTCAAAGAATGGATTGACGAAAACCGTCATTTGCTCAAACCGCCTGTCGGGAATAAGTGTGTTTGGGAAGATGGCGATTACATTGTCATGGTAGTGGGCGGGCCCAATTCCCGCAAAGACTACCACCTGAACCAGACGCCTGAATTCTTTTACCAAGTAGAAGGCGATATTACTTTAAAAGTGATTGACGAAGGCAAGCAGAAAGACGTCCATATTAAAGAAGGTGAAATTTATTTATTGCCTTCCAACATCCCGCACTCCCCGCAGCGTGGTGCAAATACGATTGGGTTGGTCATTGAACAAAAACGCCCTGAAGGTATGGAAGATGGTCTGGCGTGGTTCTGTGAAAATTGCCATAAAGAATTGTACCGGGAACCGTTTACTTTAAAAAATATCGAGACGGATATGCCGGTTATTTTCGACCGTTATTATAATAATGACGAGTTGACTACTTGCAGTAATTGTGGGACAAAAATGGATGCTCCATAATAATTAGAAATTGGGGATTGCTATGTTATTTTCGAATTCTCTATTTTTATTTTCTATTAATTATTGTCGTTTATTGATAGCTTTTAGCAGTTACGGATTTTCATGAAAAATTTCAAAATAAACGGACACGGGCATTTGCTTCCTAATCCAGAACAAATACCTGCATTTATGCGGGACAAAAAAATATTTTGGATTGACGATGACCGGAAATTTATGCGGCAGGATGGTTGGCAACGACCAATTACTGATCCCAGTTTTTTTATTGATGAAAAGCTGGTCTGGATGGAACGGAACAATATTCAGCATGAAGTTATTTTGAATTTATCGCAATTATATTGCAATGGTATGGAACGGGAAATGACCCACGATGTAATCCGTTTTCAAAATGATTTTAATGCTGAAATACAACATAATTATCCAGAAAAGTTCACAGGGGGATTTGTGGTGCAGGCTGTATATATTGATGATGCATTAAAAGAAATAGAACGTTGTGTAATTAATCATAAATTAAATTTATTATGCCTGCCGACGCATTTTTTAAATAATAAAAATGAATGGTGTTCCATTGCAGATGAATCGGTCGAACCCATATTTGAATTAGCCAATGAATATGGCTTGGCGGTAGAGATCCATCCTTATGACGGGCAAAAAATAATTGGATTGAAAGACCGCTATTGGCGGTTTCACTTAGTATGGATGTGCGCTCAAACAGCTGATACTTACCATTTTTTTACATTAATGAATTATCCCGATAAATACCCAAATATGCGTACCTGTTTTGCACATGGCAATCAATTTGGGCAAGTAAATATTGGCCGAAGGGTGCAGGGTTTTAAAGGTCGGCCAGATTTGTTTGAAGGTGCGGGACATCCCAATCAATCATTGCGAAAAACGAATTTATTTTACGACACTTTGGTACACGATGTTTATTCATTCCGGTTGTTAGTTGACCGCCAAGGGGTGAGCCAAATACTAGCTGGCATGGACGATCCGTACCCGCTCGGCGAAATGGAAACAGTAGATGGCTGCTATCCTGGAAAAGTGATTGATGAAGCTTTGGAGATGGGGTTTATTTCTGAGCATGATAAAAATGAAATCTGGTGCGACAATGTGGCTAACTGGTTATATGGCTGGGATAAAGAAGAATTTTATTCGAGGATTAAGTTAATTGATAATTTCTAATTTCTAATTTCTCAATTTCAAAACAAAAATCTGTGATCGAAAATAATTTCCAAAATTCGTTGGAATATGCTAATGAAATGGATGGCATTGATCCATTAAAAAATTACCGTCAGGAATTTTATATTCCACTTCAAAAAAATGGCGAACCATATGTTTATTTATGTGGTAATTCCCTCGGACTACAACCAAAAATTACGGAGTCGTATATTTTACAAGAATTAAAGGATTGGGGGGAATTGGGTGTGGAAGGCCACCTTCATGCGAAAAATCCATGGTTGCCATATCATGAATTTTTAACAGAAAAAATGGCAAGAGTCGTGGGGGCAAAACCCATTGAGGTGGTGGTGATGAATACCCTTTCTGTCAATCTCCATTTAATGATGGCATCATTTTATCGACCAGATAAAAAACGGTTTAAAATTGTTATGGAAAGTGATGCGTTTCCGTCAGATCGGTATGCTATTGAATCACAAATTAAATACCATGGAAATGATATTAAAGATGGATTGTTGGAGTTGAAGCCGAGAGATGGAGAGGAATTAATTCGAATTGAAGATATAGAATTATTAATTGAAAAAGAAGGAGAAAATATTGCACTTATTTTATTGGGTGGCGTCAATTATTATACGGGGCAAGTTTTTGATATGAAACATATCGCAAAACTGGGTCACGACAAAGACTGTGTAGTCGGGTTTGATTTGGCGCATGGAGCAGGTAATCTGGAATTAAACCTGCACGATGATAATATTGATTTTGCGGTTTGGTGTACCTACAAATATTTAAATTCAGGCCCAGGAAGTGTTGGTGGTTGTTTTATACATGAGCGGCATGCAAACAATTTTGACCTGCCTCGTTTTGCAGGATGGTGGGGTCATAATAAAGAAACCCGGTTTGGTATGCGGGATGTTTTTGATCCAATCCCGGGAGCAGAGGGATGGCAACTGAGCAACCCACCGATACTGTCGCTCGCAGCCATCAAAGCCTCACTCGATATGTTCGATAAAGTGGGCATGAAAAAATTAAATGAAAAATCACGGTTGCTCACCGGTTATCTTGAGTATTTATTGGACAATATAAAAACCGACCGCTTGCGCATTATTACGCCACGTGATATAAGCCAACGCGGCTGCCAAATATCCATCCAGGTATTAAATGCTGATAAATCATTGTTTGATAATATAACAGAAGCCGGAGTGATTGCAGACTGGCGAGAACCTGATGTCATAAGGGTGGCACCCGTTCCGATTTACAATTCATTTGCCGATGTTTATCGCTTTGTGGAAATATTGAAAAAGTGCCTGGGAGATTTATAGGTTTACCGATACACAGATACACCAATACACCAAAAATACATGAAAGAAAAAGTACTAATAATTGGCGCGGGGCTTTGCGGGACCTTATTGGCAATCCGCATGGCGCAACGCGGCTATCAAGTCGAATTGCATGAAAAGCGCCCCGATATGCGCCTCGAAGAAATGAGTGCTGGGCGATCCATAAATCTTGCCCTTTCCAACCGGGGATTAAAAGCCCTGGGGATGGTTGGTATGGGAGAACAAATAAAGAAGGAATGCATTCCGATGTTTGGACGCATGATTCACCCTAAAAATGGGGAACACCGATTGTCGAAATACAGTGGACGGGATGGTGATTATATCAATTCCGTTTCGAGGGGTGGACTGAACATTTCATTGTTGATAGAAGCAGATTCATTCAAAAACCTTAAAGTTGTATTCAACAGCAATTGCACCCACGTTGATTTGAAATCGGCCACGGCGCAATTCAAGGATCAATTGACTGGGGAGGCCCGCAAATCACAGGGAGATATTGTCATTGGTACAGATGGGGCAGGCTCGGCTGTGCGTCGCAGCTTGATGTCGAATACACCGGAGCTGCTGTTCAATTATTCGCAGGATTTTTTGCGGCATGGTTACAAGGAACTGAGCATCCCGCCGACAGCAGATGATGGCTGGCGGATTGAAAAAAATGCTTTGCATATTTGGCCAAGGGGTGGCATGATGGTGATTGCATTGCCAAATCTGGATGGAAGTTTTACGGTGACGATGTTCCATCCATTTGAGGGCGAGGGAGGGTTTAATACATTGAATACGGATGAGAAAGTAATTGAATATTTTGAAGCGGAATACGCTGAAATATTACGGCACATGCCTGATTTTCTAATTGATTACCATAACAATCCGACAGGTACATTGGGTACCATAAAATGTTACCCTTGGCAGGCTCATGGTAAAGTATTGATGATGGGCGATGCTTCCCATGCGGTTGTTCCTTTTTATGGCCAGGGCATGAATGCCTCCTTTGAAGATGTTTTTGTTTTTGATGAAATATTGGAAGAACATGAAGGAGATTGGAAAAAAGTATTTACTACGTTTGAAGATGCCCGTGCTGAAAACACCAATGCGATAGCCGACTTGGCCATTGATAATTTTTATGAAATGCGGGACCATGTTGCCAACCCAGTATTTATTAAAAAACGCAACCTGGAAATGGAATTGGAGCAGGCATTCCCCGATTATTATTCGAAATATTCAATGGTAACTTTTAATGAAAACATGCCTTATTCTGAGGCCATGCGAAAGGGTAGGCTACAAGATGACTTGTTGATGGATATTTGCCGGAAGGATAAAAATAAGACGTTGGCTGAGGTGTACGGGATGCTGAAAAAGATAGTCTGATCCTCTGAATGGTTTTTCCAAAAGGATGGGAATTTAATTCCCATCCTTTTGGAAAAACCACCCCAATTAATTTTGCATCAATAAAACAATGATCGAATGGGATCCAATCATACTCACTTTCGAATTGGCACTGGTCACAACGGTGCTGCTTTTGCTTATTTCCATTCCACTGGCATATTGGCTTTCCCGTTCCGAAAAAAAAATGAAACCCGTCATCGAAACGCTGGTGAGCATGCCTTTGGTGCTGCCGCCGACCGTGTTGGGTTTTTATCTGCTCATTGCTTTCAGCCCCAATAATGCTTTTGGTAAAATGTTGTTGGATACCTTTGACCTGCGCCTGATCTTTTCGTTTGAAGGACTGGTGGTGGCATCGGTCATTTACAGTTTGCCGTTCATGGTACACCCCATCCAGGCAGGGTTGAGCAATCTGCCTTCCTCGCTGACCGAGGCGGCATACGTGCTCGGCAAGTCCAAAAGAACCACCCTTTTCAAAGTGCTTTTGCCAAATATCAAACCCAACCTGCTCACGGGAATTGTGTTGACATTTGCCCATACTATCGGTGAATTTGGTGTGGTGTTGATGATCGGGGGCAACATTCCCGGCAAAACCAAAGTGGCATCCATCGCTGTATATGACGAAGTGGAGGCGCTGAACTACGGTGTAGCCAACGCCTATTCGCTCTTCCTGTTTGCAGTTTCGTTCCTCATTTTGCTGACCGTCTATCTGGTAAATGGTGGCTACCTAAAAAGATATTGGCGATGATCCAGTTTTCATTTCATAAAAAACTAAAAGCTGTCGGTGGTGAGATGCGACTGCAACTTGACTGTGAAATCAAGAAGGGACAACTGCTGGCACTATATGGAGAATCGGGCGCTGGCAAGACTTCAGTGTTGAGAATGTTGGCCGGCTTGATGACGCCCGACAAAGGGCAAATAGAGGTCAATGGCAAAATTTGGCTGGACAGTCGTGAAAATATCAACCTGAAACCCCAGCTCCGTAAAACGGGCTTTGTTTTCCAGGATTACGCACTTTTTCCAAACATGACCGTGCGCGAAAATCTCGAATTCGGCCTGGACAAAAGTCAGGAAGCGAGCACCGTCAATGACCTGATCGAGATCATCGAATTAGGCGACCTTCAACACCGGAAACCAGCTACCCTTTCTGGCGGCCAGCAACAACGAACTGCCCTTGCGCGTGCACTGGTCCGACAGCCCGAGCTTCTCCTGCTGGACGAACCTCTCTCGGCGCTCGACCATGCAATGCGGGTGAAGCTGCAAGATTATATTTTGCAAGTCCACCGGCAATTTAATTTGACGACTATTTTAGTAAGCCACGAAATCAGTGAAGTATTTAAAATGTCGGATTATATGATGGAGCTGGTGCATGGGAAAGTTATCCGACAGGGTACACCGCTTGAATTGTTTTCGGGAAATAATTTGCCGGAAGACCAATTCAAAATGGTTGGCGATGTGGTGAAAGTTGAACAAATAAATGGACAGTATTTTGTCCAGGTTTTAGTTGGCAATCAAATAGTGGATGTCCCTGCAAATAACTTATCCGATACCGATATTAAAGTCGGCGATAGGGTAGTGGTGGGAACTGAGATTCTCAATGGCAGGGTGAGTAAGATTGACTGAAGGTGGAAATGTTACAAAATTTCAATCAATGGAATTTGTCTCTACGTTCATCTATAATTTTTGATTTATTTGACTGAGTGGAATACCTTCGAGAAGTCAATTTTTTCAAATCATAAACTAAAATTAAATTAAT
This sequence comes from Saprospiraceae bacterium, assembly GCA_029263015.1. Classification (GTDB taxonomy): domain Bacteria; phylum Bacteroidota; class Bacteroidia; order Chitinophagales; family Saprospiraceae; genus UBA6168. The sequence continues at coordinate 26,234 of JAJCYI010000029.1, forward strand.
GTCTGACCTATCATCACCACTCCTCGATTATGAAGGAGACGAAGAATACAATCCAACCCAAGATGAAAAAAACGTGGCTATGTTGAGTCATGTTCTGACCTTTTTTGCGGGCTTTATTGCGCCACTTGTTATTTACATTATCAAAAAAGAAGAATCGGACTATGTGCGTGACCACGCCATCGAATCGTTGAATTTCCATATTTCCATTTTCATTTATATACTAGCTTGCATCCCGTTGTTATTTATAATCGTGGGCATATTTTTCATGATGGCCATCGGCATGATTTCTTTTATCCTGGTCATTGTGGCAACAGTGAAAGCGAGTGAAGGAAAAATGTACCGATATCCGATGACCATTAGGATCATAAAGTAATTCAAGGTAGTGCGAATCTCCAGATTCGCACATGCTTACAAGCGAACTTGGGGTTTGTACTATTTGGTAAGTAAACCAATGCTAAAGGTGACACCTTTCAAAAAGGTGTCACCTTTTTTCTTTGAAATTGCGTTTTCTTTTGGAAACCAGCCAACCGAATTCCACCTTTTCTCAGGCCAATCAAAATGAATTGATATTTTTGTGGAAATAAAAACCACAACTATGCTCCGCGTTATTTTACCCTTAGCCTTTATTTCCATATTGTTTTCCTGTCAAAACAATCCTTCCTCGCTCCCTGAGCAAGCCGAAGACGAAAAATTCCCTTCCGATTATATGTTCCAGCAACGTGCTTTTCCAGAAGGGAAAATCAATAGAGAAGCATACAAAGTAGCCTTGTTACAGGCTGCTGAAATGCGACGCACTTCCCAGATGTTCAGGAATGCAGAGACTTGGGAGAATGTTGGGCCAACCAATATCGGTGGACGAATAGCTGCCCTTGCTGCCGATCCGACAGGGCAAACTATTTATGCTGGGGTCGCTTCGGGCGGTGTTTGGAAAACCACAGATGATGGGGTGAATTGGACACCGATATTTGATGATGCACCGACGCTATCGATTGGAGATTTGGCAGTTGCATCTTCCCAATCTCAGACCATTTATGTGGGAACTGGCGAATCCAATGCAGGAGGAGGTTCTTTGGCTTACGATGGGCTTGGTGTTTTCAAAACATCCGATGCAGGGGATTCTTGGGCAGCGATTGGTCTGGAAGAAATGGGCAGCATCGGAAAGGTGGTGATCCACCCAACCGACCCAAATACTGTGTATGTTGCTGCTATGGGTTATTTGTTTGAAGACAATTCTGAACGGGGTGTTTACCGAACGCAAGATGGCGGGCTTTCCTGGGAAAAAGTTTTGTTTGTCAATGACTCTACTGGGGCAATCGACATGGCGATGCACCCAACCGATCCTAATATTGTGTATGCGGCAACTTGGGAACGTGTCCGCCGCCCCAACCGCCGCCATTATGGAGGCCCAGGCTGTGGCATTTGGCGGACAACCAATGGTGGGGATACGTGGACAGAACTCCAAGGTGGCTTGCCCCAGGCGAATAATGGACGGATCGGCTTGGCCGTAACGCCCGACGAACCAGATATGCTTTTGGCACTGTACGAGAGTGAGAGCGGCACTTCAAAAGGGGTTTACCGATCTTATAATAAAGGCGATGATTGGCAGGCGCCCTCGGGCGGACAGGGAATTACCTATCCAGGGTTCGGATGGTGGTTCGGTAAGATTTTTATTGATCCCTCCGATAAGGATAAAGTATTTGCGCTAGGCCTCGATGTGCATCGTTCGACGGATGGTGCCCTCAATTTTACCGACATTCAATCACAAGATGTACACGTTGACCAACATGCGCTTTACATCGACCCAAACAACTCCAATAGGGTGATCCTTGGCAACGATGGTGGAATTTATGTTTCTTACGATGGCGGCGACAGTTGGGAATTCCGCAGCAATATCCCTATCACCCAATTTTATACCTGTGAAATAGATTATTCCAACCCAGAACGCTTGTATGGTGGGACACAGGACAACGGCACCTGGCGCACCCTCTCTGGCGCAGCAGATGGATTTGAGCACATCATCGGAGGCGATGGGTTTTATGCTGTCGTCAATCCAGAAGATCCAAATTTTATCATGGGCGAATCGCAACATGGTGGCTTGGTCGTTTCCAGTAATGGTGGCGATAATTTTCAATTTGTGGGAGGGCAGATCAATGGGCGCAAAAATTGGAACATGCCTGTGGTACTGGACCCCAATGACCCAGATATTGCTTACTCGGGTTCCCACCAACTTTATAAATCCATCAATAATGGATTTGCCTGGGCGTCTATCAGTGGCGATTTGACCACGGGGCCGCCCAGTGGCAATTTGGTTTATGCCTCCATCACGACTATCTCGGTATCCCCCCATGATGGCGACGTGATCTGGGTCGGAACCGATGATGGAAATGTGCAAGTGACGACCAATGGCGGCGGGAACTGGGTCAAAGTTTCTGATGATTTACCAGTGCGGTGGGTGACTCGTGTCGTGGCCGATCCGCATGAAGAAGGTACTGCATATGTTACTTTTTCTGGCTACCGTTACAACGACTATTTGCCCCATGTTTTTCGAACTGCTGATTTTGGAAATAGTTGGGAGGATATTTCTGGCAACCTGCCTGAAGCTCCCGTCAACGACCTGATAGTTGACCCGACGGATGCTGATCGTTTGTTTTTGGCTACTGATGTTGGCGTTTTTGAATCCATCAACGGTGGTGAATCATGGGAAGCCATGGGGGAGGGTATGCCAGCCGTTCCAGTGACCGACTTGCGGCACCACGACGAAGAATTGTTTATGATCGCAGCAACTTATGGCCGTTCATTCTATAAAATAAAAACGGGCGACCCAGTGTCAGTCAGTACTCCTGAAGAGCAAGCGACCTTGATGAGCGTCCAACCAAACCCGATTGTAAATACAAGCGAAGTATTCTTGAAATTATCAAAAAGACAGGTGGTTCAGCTGGGGATTTATGACCTGCAAGGAAGGAAAGTGGCAGTATTGTTTAATGGGACGCTCGATCAGGGCAAGCATGTTTTTAATTTCAATAAAACCCAAATTGAAGTTGCTGGCACATACTTTATCCGAGCCTATGGGGAACATTTTCAGGAAGTAGAAAAGGTTTTTGTCAAATAAGTATTGAACGCGGAGACACAGAGTTTATTCCCCGCACCTTCGTGTCTTTGCGTTCAATAACCCAACTTACCATCAAACAACCGAAAATGACCGTAAACGATTTTTTTGAACTGTTTTTGGAGGAATTAAAGCAGCACGATAAATTAAACGAGTATTATAAATACCACGATGATCCTGCAAAACTCCCATTCCGAAAAGCCTATTTCACACAGCGACTCCAATACGTTTTCGACCAAACTTCAACTGCAAAATTTCCCAGCCTCGTCGGTCGGCAGGCAATTTCCAATTTCCAATTTCCAAATATCTGGGATTGCGGCAGTGGCTATTCTACCACCCAGATTTTCCTCGCCTTGAATGGGATTTCCTCGCGTGGTTCAACGCTCGAATTTTATTATGAGCACATCCCAAAGCGGATGAAGTATTGGTCGAAATATGGTGACATGGATTTGGTGAAAGTTAGTTATGAAAATATTTTTGATGCCCCGTTAAAAGAAAACAGCGAAGATATTGTGATCCTGCAGGATACGCTCCACCATCTGGAGCCACTTAATCAAAGCCTTGATATTTTCCAGAAAACGCTTCGCCCCGGTGGCTTCCTCTTGGCCATTGAAGAAAACGGCAACAACTTGATGCAGCGCATTAAATTGTACCGTCAACGGGGGAGCAAACGCATCATCGAATATTACGACGAGGGCCTTGGTCGTAAGGTTTTGATGGGAAATGAAAACATCCGTCCGTTCAAGACCTGGAAAAAGGAATTTGAAAAAGCGGGTTTCCAAATGGATGAAGACAGCGTGCAATATGTGCGCCTGTTCCCGCCTTCTTTTTTTGAAAAACAGCCACTTGATGAGGTGGTGGAAAGGGAGCAGCGAATTTGGAAAAACCACCCACTGCTGAAAGAGTATTTCTTCTTTGGGATGAATTTTTTGGCGCGGAAAGGCGAGGGATAGACCTGTCAGGTTGTTTTTTTTCTATATGTAGGAAAGCAATTAATTGCCTTCCTACATATAGAAAAAAAACAACCTGACAGGTCTAAAAAAAAGATGGCCCCAATCACTGGAGCCATCTTTTTTCTCATTTATTTTTCCGAAGAAAATTATTGTAGCGTCATCATGATTCTTGCAAACAAGAAGCGGCCACCAAAACTGAACTGGGGCGATCTCCTTGAATATACAAACCTGCCGTCTGACCGGAAAGCTTTGTCAGCTTCATCAGGGTAAATATCCAAAAGGTTGTTTGCACCGATGGTCAATGACATGCTTGGTGTAAAGTTGTAAGCCACGCTCAAGTCAGTGATAAGCTTTCCTGAGTTGTAAGGATCGATAGATTTGTCGGTTTGGTTCAGGTCAGCATCAAAAATACCTTCGTTAGTAGCTTCTGTTGTTTCACCAAAAAAGGTGTTGCGCAAATAGATAGTTGTCTTATCCAAGTTCAAGGTATTACTCAGAGTAAACTTGATACGTGGTACAGCCTGCTCCAGGTAAATCCGGCTTTCCTGGTTGAAATAGGTGCCAACAAGCCCTTTATCAGCAAGTAGTTGGGAAGCTTTAATACCGTCAACAATGACTCGGTCGTCATCGCTATCAAGGCTACTTGGATTTTGGTCCCACTCGGTCTGTGAGAAGGTAGCTGCAAAATTGTTGGTCAAAGTATTCTTTTGTCCCAAAAGGATGCGGTGGGCGATGACCACGTCAAGTCCTTTTGATTCAGTATCGATGGCGTTAGCGAAGAAGGTGGCCTGTGTGGCACCAGCTTGCTGGAAAATAGCTTGTAGTTCCTCGTCGTCGCCAGCTGAAAATCCACCAGTAAGGACAACCCTGTCTTCAATGTTCACCTGATAAGCATCAACCGTTAAACGGAGGCCAGCTTCTGGAATTTTGGCCGTAAAACCAAGGCTGAAGTTGGTGGATGTTTCCTCTTTCAGTTCTGGAATGCCAAGCAGTTGGGCAGCACGGGAGGTATTTGCAAAAGTACCTCGTTCTTGTGCCACTGAAACGCCATTTACCAGTTCAAAAATGGTAGAAGTACGGCTGAAGTGAATCTGGTGCAGGGAAGGTGCACGGAATCCAGTACTGGCAGCTCCCCTCAAAGCGATGTTGTTGGTCACTTTATAACGGGAGGCGAGCTTGAAGTTGAAAGTAGAGCCAAAGTCTGGGTAGTTTTCGTACCTGACAGCTGCCGTGACCAAGAATGCATCGTTGATATCAAATTCAGTATCGAGGTAGCCAGCTACACTTGAACGGTTGGCATTCACAGCATTGGTAGGTAGGAAACCAGCGAAACACTGGGCGCCAGAAGGACGGTTCCTTCCAAGAAAGTCGAGGCTAAATAGTTCGCTTGGAGTGGCAGGGTTTACAAGGTTGCCGTTGATGTCATGATTTCCCCAAGACTGCTCAGTGCCAGGTGTTTCCACAAAATTTTCAAAGCGGTACTCTGCTCCAAAAGCGACGTTGATGCCTTTGATGGACCCCACTTCGTCAAAATATTGGGAGAGGTCAAAATTGGTTGTGTTCTGTGTGAACGAATGCCCGCCTGAATCAAAAGTAGTAGGGGTAGAAGCACCCAAAGTGGCATTATGCGTATTGGTCATGAAAAAATTGAAGGAATTGGATCCCCAGGTATTACTGAAATCCACGTCCCAATCTCCAACCTTGCCACGAATACCTGTTGCAATGGAACGGTCAACGATATTGGAATTGATCCTCGGCACCGTACCGTTTGCATAAACAGAAGTCGTCGTCCTGCTTTGGTTTGGTAGCCTGTAGAAACAGCCCGATTCGCCCCTTCTGTAACCAATGCCACCAAAGCTATATACTTCCATATTATCACCGACTGGAATGGCCATGTTCGCAAAGAACTTGCCTCCCCTGAGAGCCGACTGTCCTACTCGCATGTTGAAGTCGCTCCGCACCATTCCTCTTGCAGATAGTTCTGCCTCGGTCACGTCACTGCCGAGCAGTCCCTGCAATGCCTCAAGGTCGGGAGCATCGGTAATTAGCTGTTTGAATTCTGAAGAAAAATGCGATACATTTTGTGCATGATTCTGAACGTCCTGCATGTTCCACGTACTGATGTCGGTACCAGCTGCGCTTGCCACATTTTCCACGGCATTATATGCATTGAAAATGCTGCCTTCCCATTCCTGCATACGGCTGGTAGAACCGCGGTAATTGAATTCTCCTGTGAAATTGATGAAGCCGCCATTGTTGCCCATTGGCAGTCCGTAGTTGATGCCGAGGTTGACCACTTCACCATCCTGGTCTTTGGTTTCACCTCCAAAAGGGCCTATTTCACTGGTAAAGTTGGCACCTGTGGTCAGGTTGAATGTTAGTTTGTTGACATCTTCCCTGAGCCTAATGTTGATGACGCCAGCAATGGCATCTGAGCCATATTGCGCAGCAGCACCATCCCGTAACACCTCGATCACATTAACGGCAGATGCTGGTATGGCATTCATGTCTGTTCCCACATTTCCCCGACCAAATGTTCCGTTGGTATTGACCAAAGAAGTAGTATGCCTCCTTTTTCCATTCAGCAAAACCAACACCTGGTCAGGACCAAGGCCACGCAATGAAGCCGGGTCGATGTGGTCAGTACCATCTGAGATAGTTTGGGTATTGGAAGAAAAGGAAGGAGCAGTGTTGTGCAGCAACTGGTTGATGCTGGTCTGTGGCACAGTTGCCGCAAGTTTTGACACGTCGATCACATCTACAGGCACAGGTGCATCTATGTTGGTACGATTAGAGGCTCTTGTACCTGTCACCACGATGTCGTCGAGAAAAATCCCTACCGAAAGAAGGAAACTGGCAGTGGTCGTTTGACCTGCCTGTACGGTCACGGTCAAGCGCTGTGCAGTGTAGCCAGTATAACTTGCTTCAAGGGTATAGGTGCCAGGATCCAGTTGCATGGAATAACTTCCATCAATATCTGTAACGGTACCAGTCGAAGTACCGACTACCAAAACAGAAGCACCGATCAATGATCCGCCATCATCTGTAAGTGTGCCCGAAACAGTTCCTTTTTGCGCGGACGCAAAGGAAACAAGCCCCAAGAACACCAGGGTCAGTAAACTTGAAAGTAAAGTGTTGATTTTCAGTTTCATAATCAATTTGTTTAGTGAGAAAATAAATAAAAGTTTGTGAATATATTTACAAAATGTAAATTTTATATTTGAATTAAGAACCGTGAAATTTAAATAAATCACAGGTTTTCAATAATTTACATATTATAATTTCAATGTTGAGTCTGCCAAGCGCAGTGGGACAATTGGTTATTGGCCTGATAGTTCAATAGGCGATTGAAAGTGGATATGCTGGGAATAAATTTGTTAAGAAATGAGATTTAAATAAAGTGTACAAGTAGGCAAAAAGATAAAGTATGGTTGTACACTTTATTTAGAATTCATTCCTAACCAGTACAATAGTTGGTCGGTAAGAAGGAATGTTTGTTTTTGTCCGTGGGCAAACATATATAATTCATTCCACCCCACAAAATTAATTTTCTGAGAGCGATCAAACCATGTCTATACAGCAATAGCAAGGCTTTTATGATTTTCTTGTCCGTTGCAGACAAAATGTTTAATCTTAGGTACTAACTTCGCATCTTTGCATAGCTCATTATCCAAACATACATACATCAAGTAAAAAGTAGGCAAGAAGGCAACTATTCAGCCGTTCCTGTTTCGTTTGCATGTCCGCCTCGGCAATCGTGATTTTCTATGGCAAACCAATCAGTTACTTTGGGAGTAAAAAGTAAAAAATCAAAAGTAAAAAGTCAAACAAAGCAATCCATCGGCAAAAGCATTTTCATCAAAGGTGCGAGGGCAAATAATCTAAAAAACATTGACCTTGAAATCCCTAAGAACCAGTTGGTTGTGGTGACAGGGGTGTCTGGTAGCGGCAAGTCGTCCATCACAATGGATACACTCTATGCCGAAGGCCAACGCCGTTATGTGGAAAGCCTGAGCAGCTATGCCCGACAGTTTTTGGGCCGGATGAAAAAACCGGATGTCGATTATATAAAAGGAATTTGCCCAGCCATCGCCATCGAACAAAAGGTAAGCACCAGCAATGCCCGTTCAACGGTTGGCACCTTGACGGAAATTTATGATTACCTGCGTTTGCTTTATGCGCGGATTGGACGAACATTTTCACCAGTGTCAGGCCAGGAGGTGAAACGTCATTTTGTGACGGATGTAGTTGATTTTATTAAAAAGCAAAAGGAGGGAACAAAGGTGCAATTGTTCATTCCCCTTCCTGTGAAATACAAAGACCGCACGCTTGAACAGGAATTTAACCTGCTTTTGCAAAAAGGTTATACGCGTGTTTTTTGGGAAAATGAACTGAATCATATCCAGGATATTTTAGAGGGCAATGAATTTGACCTAACTCAAACGCTAGACCATTATATTAAAGAGGACGTCCGAATCCTCATCGACCGATTTGTGGTGAAAAAAGGGGAGGAGGAAAACCAAAAACGCATTGCCGACTCTATTCAGACGGCTTTGTACGAGAGTGAAGGGGAGTGCCTTTTGACGGTGGACGATGGACAGCTGACAGCAAACGGTGAGGTACACCGTTTCAATACCCGCTTTGAGCTTGATGGCATTGAATTCCCTGAACCTAACCCTCAACTTTTCAATTTCAACAATCCTTATGGTGCCTGCCCAAAATGTGAGGGGTTCAGCAAGGTAATGGGCATTTCTGACAAAAAGGTAATTCCTGTGGCGTCCAAATCTGTGTTTGAAGGTGCTGTGGCCTGTTGGTCTGGTGAAAAATATGGCTTGTGGCTGGAGGAGTTCCTGAAAGTGGCACATAAGTTTGATTTTCCAGTTCATACTGCGTACCAGGATTTGACAAAAAAACAGCAGCGTTTGCTGTGGACTGGCAACCAACATTTCCATGGCATCAATGCCTTTTTTGAGGAACTTGAAGAGAAACTTTATAAAATACAAAACCGCGTCATGTTGGCTCGCTATCGAGGTCGCACGATTTGTCCTGTCTGCAATGGAGGGCGGTTGCGGCCTGAAGCTACCAATGTGAAAATCGGAGGCATGGCCATCACCGATCTGGTAGATATGCCAATTGATGAGTTGTTGGCGTTTTTCAAAGAACTTGAAGATCCAAAATTAAAATTGCCAAATCCGCTTACTGAGAATGAAAAGTTAATTGCCAAACGATTGCTGTTCGAAGCTTCCAGTCGTTTGCTGTTCATGTGTGATGTTGGGCTTAAATATTTGACCCTAAATCGTTTATCGTCAACACTTTCTGGCGGTGAAACCCAGCGCATTAATCTGACAAGGACGCTTGGCAGCAACCTCACCGCCTCGATGTATATCCTCGACGAACCGAGTGTCGGGCTTCATCCCCGCGATACCAACCGACTCGTGGAAGTGCTGAAAAACCTGCGGGACATGGGCAATACCGTTGTGGTTGTGGAACACGAAGAGGATATTATCAGAAATGCAGACTACCTCATAGATATTGGTCCTGCGGCGGGCATCCACGGTGGGAAAGTCATTTTTGCCGGGCCATTTGAAAACATTTATAACGAAGCCACAGAAAGCCTGACCACCAAGTACATGACTGGTCGCATGGAAATCGAGGTGCCAAGAATGCGGCGAAAGGCAGTAAAATGGTTGGAGCTTAAAGGATGCCGCCAGCACAACCTGAAGAAAATTGACGTCAAAATACCGCTCAACTGCCTAACTGTGGTCAGCGGTGTGAGTGGCAGCGGGAAAACCACACTTGTCAAAGATATTCTTTATCCAGTGCTGAAAGCCCATTTTGACGAACCAACATCCAAAACGCCTGGGCAGCACAAAGAACTCACAGGCGATTTGAAAACGTTGACCCAGGTTGAAATGGTCAACCAACGACCAATTGGAAGGTCCAGCCGCTCCAACCCAGTGACTTATGTAAAGGCTTACGATACGATCCGCAACCTCATGGCGAACCAGCAGTTGAGTCGCATTCGCGGCTACAAACCTGGGTATTTTTCTTTTAATGTGGATGGTGGCCGCTGCGATGCTTGTCAAGGGGAAGGCGAGCAGGTCATCGAAATGCAATTCCTCGCCGATGTCCGCCTTGAATGTGAGGACTGCAAGGGCAAACGCTTCAAACCAGAAATGTTGGATGTGCGCTACAATGGTAAGGACATCCACGAAGTCCTCAACCTGAGTGTCGAAGAAGCCCTCGAATTTTTTGCTGACCAAAAGGATATTGTCAAAAAACTCCAGCCGCTTTTTAATGTTGGCCTCGGCTATGTCAAACTCGGCCAAAGTAGCAGTACGCTTTCCGGCGGGGAGGCCCAGCGGGTCAAGCTCGCCAGTTTCCTCAACAAAGAACGGCGGGGAGAGCACATCTTGTTCATTTTCGATGAACCGACTACAGGCCTGCATTTCCACGACATCCGCAAGCTGCTCGATGCGCTGAATGCTTTGATTGAAAATGGCCATAGCGTACTTGTTGTCGAGCACAATTTAGAAGTAATCAAATCTGCCGATTGGGTGGTTGACCTCGGGCCTGGTGGTGGCAAGGATGGCGGGGAACTGGTGGCACAGGGCACGCCGGAGGAAGTGGCGAAGGTTAAGCGGAGCTGGACGGGGCAGTTTTTGAAAGGGAAGTTGTGAGTTGCAAGTTGCAAACTTGCAACAACAGCTTGTCCAAAGGTGTCACCTTTTTAGCTTGCTGAGATGGCATTGCCTTGTATTTATTGCAAAATTGATGGCTTATTGCCTTGTTTTTTTTATATTTTTATATCATTATTGACTTGTATTTATCATAAAAAATAGATATTATTGCCTTGTAAAAATAAGAAAATGTATCTTAAAAGGCTGATAAATAATGTTTTAGAAGAATGGAAGGTTGACCCCTACCGGAAACCAATCTTGCTGCGCGGTGCCCGGCAAGTAGGAAAGACGAGTGCCGTTCGGGAATTGAGCAAATCTTTCGAGGATTATCTCGAAATCAATTTTGAGGCAAACAAGGAAGCCCATACTGCATTCGAGGGTAGCCTGTCTGCCGCCGAATTGGTGGAAAAGCTCATCAATTTTTCTGACCGCCCCATAGAACCGGGCAAAACCTTGCTCTTTTTCGATGAAATACAAGCCTGCCCCAACGCCATACGTTCCCTCCGTTTTTTTTACGAAGACATGCCCGAACTTCATGTCATTGCCGCAGGTTCCTTGCTGGAGTTTGCTCTTTCCGAAATCCCCTCTTACGGTGTTGGCCGCATACGGTCTATTTTTATGTACCCCCTTTCTTTTGAAGAATTTTTGCTGGCGCTGGACCTTGGCCGCTTGCTTGCATTAAAAAACGAAGCTGTGCCAACGGCCCCTTTACATGCTGTATTCCATGACAAATTGAACGAGCTTTTAGTGAAATTCATATTGCTGGGTGGCATGCCCCAGGTCATCGCTATTTATGTACAAACAAAGGACTTCAGTCGCTGCCGTGCTATTCTTGACGACATCATCATTTCCTTCCGGGATGATTTTGCCAAATATAAAAAACGGGTGCCCATCTCTCGCATTCGTGAGGTATTTGAATCGGTAGTAAACCAGGCAGGCGGTAAGTTCATTTATAGAAAAGCCGCGATAAATGCAAACCATGATCAAATCAAAGAAGCACTGGATTTATTGACCATGGCGGGCCTAGTCATCCCGGTCACACATACCTCTGCAAATGGCTTTCCGCTTGGTGCAGAAGTAAACCCCAAAAAACAGAAAATGCTTCTTTTCGATACGGGCATATTTCTCCGCATACTGAACCTCGATATCCGGGACATGCTATTTACCAAAGAATTTTCCATCATCAACAAAGGCAATGTGGCTGAACAATATGTCGGTTTGGAAATATTGAAAGCAGCGCCTCCCAATCGCATGGAATATCTATATTATTGGCATCGGGAAGCCAAAAGCAGCAATGCGGAAGTGGATTATGTCATCATGCGAGAAAATGAAATTGTGCCCATCGAAGTAAAAGCTGGGACCAAAGGGGCGATGCAGAGCATGTTCCTGTTCTTGGAGGAAAAAAAACGCGATGTTGGCATACGCGTTTCTATGGAGAATTTTTCGGAATATGATAGGGTGGAGGTTTATCCCTTGTATGGAGTGGGGAATATTTTTAGGGACAGATAACTATTGGCTGCAAGTTGTAAACTTGCAACGGCAATATTGATTGCCGCCAAGTTTTCACAAAATCTAAATTTGCCATACAGCAAATCAATTAGCAATCACCATTTCACATCATAAATCGCCCCATCATTCCTTCCCGCACTTCATTGAACTCATCCAGGTCGGGTTCAAAAATCAGTTCGATGCCCAGGGCCTGGGTGATCGGCTCCACTGCATCGTAGGCCAGGCCTGAATTGACGACCAACTGCTCTGGGATAATTTCTATTTCGTGCAGTTGCTCAAAAAAAGCAGGTTCAAATTCCCGGTCAAATTCTTTAGGGGTAAATAGTTTGAACCCCAAGATAAAAGAGGAGCCGTAGGCAATCCACATTGCAATTTTGGAAAAAAATGGACGGGTCTCTTCCGGTCCTTCAAGAATGGGACTCGGCATGTAATCGAGGGAAAAACATATAGCTGCTTTTTCCCGCTTCAGTTCTTTTTTGGCCCGGTTCACTAAAAAGGAATTGACTTCCCTCATCGGCGGCTCCTCCCATTCCGGCTCTGGCAGGTTGCTGTCTTTCCAGGTTAGATTCCCGTTTTGCCCGGAAGGGGTTCTCACCAGCATCCGGCCTTTTGTGTCCTTTAGGGTTTCCTCATCTTCCCGAAAGCGTTTTGCAACTTCTATAGCTTGTTGGAGGCAATGCGTCATAAATGCCGCCTGCCTGTCGGTCATGTAATGGGGCAGGTAGCCCGGCGACATATCCCGTGCTTGCACCCATTGGTTGTGGCCCCGGAACTTCAATCCCAGGCTTTTGAAAACAGCACGGTCAGTCTTGTCCACTTCGTTGCGGTCAACAAATTCAACTTTCAGGATTTTCTGATCCAAGCCCAGAGCAAGCTCGTCGGTTTCAGAAAGATTTTCGCCAGCATTGGCAACCAGCCTTGCGTAAGAATGGTAGCCCTCCTCGCCAGGGTAGCAGCCGAGTGCGAACACTTGCCCGGCAGCACCCATGATGCAGCACCACCCGATTTCGCCGCTAACCGGGTCTTCCACCCCAAAGATGTCGGAGTCGTACATCCATTCCCAGGGGGCAAGGTCGCTGAAAACGGTGGCGGCTTGGTAGAGGTCCTCCCAGGTTTTGCGGTTGGCGGCGGTGATTTTCATGGTTGCAAGTGTTTTGGTTGCAAGTTTCAAACTTGCAAAAACGGTGAAACGATAATAAAAAGTAAAGCTAAATCCGTTTTGGTATTTTTTTCATCAAAACACTTATATTTTCCCATTGCAGGAAAATATTTTGACAAGTTGATTCCGGTAAAATTCTCGCCTGCAGGCCGGCGGGCGTGCAATCCTTTGGCTAAGGAAATATGGCACAGGTATATATTGATGTCCCTCAACCCCTTATGAATTAGCTTCCCAGCAAGGCAACCCTTTTCCCGTTCATCCGTATTTTATTCCCGCTACATGGGCTACCAAATTTGTAAATCCCATTTCACCAACGCTACCGCAATTTAATGAAATCTGCTGAAATAAACGATGTGTCGAGGAGATTGCTACCCATAGTGGTCGGTGTGTTGGTATTTCTTTTGATCGTTTATTTTTGGATCACTTCCATTAAATTCGTTCCACAAATCGCTGATAATTTTTTTCCTGCCGTTAATAATAAAACCCCGACTTATGGAGAAGTAGGCGAAATGTTCGGGGCAGTGAGTGCGCTTTTTTCTGGACTTACCACCTTTTTTGTTATTATTTTATTTTGGCGACAACGTACAGATAAAAAGCAACAGCAGGTAGAATTAAAACAAACAAAAATTGATTTTGAAATAAACCGGATAAATCATTTAATTATTAATCAAATAAACCGGATCGACCATTTAATAGAAACATTGTCATTTCAAGATGGGGAATTAAACGAATATGAAGGAACTTTCGGAATCGATTTTTTCAATTCTGTTTTGCACCGCGATAAAATAAATAGATTTAAAAATGGCGAAGCTGTTGGGCAACAGGAGGAGGAACTTGTTTTCCAGAATTTCAGTAGCCTGAAAAAATTACTTGTCGTAATTGCACAAAGCAACCAGACGATTGAAGACCAAATTAAAATATCGAAAATTGAAAACGGTTCAAGGGAGCAATTATATGCTATATTTTTAAGAAATCTCGGAGCATCCTTGCTCGTTATGATGCGGAAATTAGAAGCCTTTACAACGGTGATTATTAATAACGTGGAAGGCTATCAACACACTTCGTTGTGTTTTGAAAATCCTATTTTTATTATCTCCGAATTAAGTGCGGATTTTTTCCATAAAGTAGAAAAAAACTGCCAAGGTGAATTGATTGAAAGAATAATCCCTGAGCCAATGGTTTGAATTTTGGAAATTGAGATATTAGAAACCTGGAGATAATTAATTTCCAATTTCTCAATTTCTAATTTCTCAATTTCCAATTTCGCCCTTACCCACTCACCGCTGGCGCTTCCAATAATTTAAAAAACTGATCCAGTTTTGGTGTGATGACAATTTCTGTGCGGCGATTGATGCTGCGGCCAGTTTCCGAATCGTTATCTGCTTTTGGAATATATTCAGAACGCCCTGCTGCTGTCATTCTCGTAGGATCAACGTAATGTTCTTGTTCTAAAAAACGAACCACCGAAGTTGCCCTCTTTGCGCTCAAATCCCAATTGTCAGTTGTGCATGCATTTTCGATCGGCACATTGTCTGTGTGTCCCTCAACGATAATGTCGAGTTGGTCGTGGTCGTTAATGATGACTGCTATTTTGCCCAGTACTTCTTCGGCCTGACTATTGATTTTGGAGCTACCGGATTTAAACAGCATTTTGTCAGAAATAGAAACATGCACCAGCCCGCCCCTCACTTCAACAAATACATCTTCGTCATTGATGTCAAATAATGACCGTTTTAAATTCATTACCAACGCCATGTTTAGAGAATCTTTGGATTGCATCTGGGCAGTTAGGTTTTGAATAAACCCATATTGTTGCGAAAGTGATTTTAGTGATTCATGGATGCTTTCCGCACCCGTTTTACTGACAATGGAAAGATCGGCCATGCGCTCGAGCAGACTGGTATTTGTATTTTGTAAATTATTCACCTGCTCTTCCAAAAAAGTAACTTCTTGCTTTTTTAAGGCGAGCTGATTTTTCAGATTTTTGATTTTGTCTTTATTACAAGAGGTGAAAAAAATAATGATTAAAAAGGAAATTAAAACCGGTTGCTTTTTCATGATTAATGTTTTTAGGAATATGCTTTTTAGATCGGAGCAATCTAAAAAGACATTGGAATAAATAAATTGGCAGGTAGAAGTTGTTTTAATAAATAACCGGATTGAAATTAAAAGAGAAATTAAAATAATAAGTAAAAGAGAGGCTGTTTTTCATTTTCATTTCGATTTTAATTAAAAGGTGGTGTATCCTCGAAAGGTTCACAATTGGAAGTTTGAAAAATGATGGTGTGCCTGAAACAAAGAAGCGACGCTTTTCTAAAAAGCGTCGCTTCTAATCTGCAAACCCTATTGTAAGAGGATGCATCGGAAAACCAAAAGCCAAAAAACCTCCTCCCGCTACCTAACCAAAGTCACGTCCCCCTTAAACAATGCAAATTGGCCATCCAAAAATTCAACTTTTGCAAACCAGGTGAAAACAGCAGGATTCATTTCCTGGCCTTTGTGGCGTCCGTCCCAGCCAATTGAAAGGTTGTTTGGTTCGAACTCAAAATTCTCGAACATCAACCCACCCCAGCGGTCAAAAATCTGCAGTCTGTTGATTTTGGCCACTTGGTTTCCCGTGAATAAAGTGAACTCATCATTTATTCCATCATTATTGGGACTGAATACATTTGGACCATATACAAACCTGGCTTTGGTCACAAAAACATTGATGTCGTCCGAGAACGTGCAGCCATTTTGATCGGTGATCGTAAGTGTGTAACTAATGTCATTGGCGGGTGTCGCCATCGGTGAGTCACAGTCTGTACAGTCCAAATAGGTATCGGGCTCCCATAAATAAGCAGTAGGGACAAAACCGGTATTGGCGGCCAATACGATCGTTTCACCGAGGTCTATGAAAATATCACTCCCCAGGTCGAAGACTGGCGGAGTCGGGAATGGCAGGAAAATGTCTTCCTGGAAGATCGACCCCAGCGCATCTACCACGATGAGTGAATAAAAACCGTTTTCAAGATTGTCAAACACCAGCGGCAGGGAGATGACTGGCATCGAACTCCCCCCGTTTATGGCGACAACATAAGGTTCTTGACCTCCGCTGATGGATTCGATAGTGATGGAACCGTCGGTCCCAAACTCGCAAGCAGGCGGGTTGGTCGTAAATGCCACAACTATTTCACCTTCAAAAATAATGTTGACGAAAATCGTGGAATCGCAGCCAGTAAAGCTGCCATTGGGTATCACATCCACGCCCGATGGGTTGGCTTGGTTGTAAACTACCCCGTTGATGGTAATAGACGAGCCGGGTAGCAGTGTCTCTTCAATGAGGGTGTCCGATTCAGGATGAAAGGACAGCGCCACTTGAATCGTGGAATCACAGCCAAAACTGCTACCTCCCTGAATGGTCTCTGACCCCATTGGGTTGTTCAGGCCATATTCCACTCCGTTCACGGTGATGCTTTCGTCTGGACACAGGGTATCGGCTAAATTGAAAATGACTTCATCCACAAAGTTGATATTGACAAAAAGTGTTGAATCACAGCCATTTACGGAAGCGTTTTGAAAAAATTCACTTCCGCTTGGGTTGTTTTCATCGTATAATGTTCCGTTGATCGTGATGCTGCTCCCAGTGCAGAGAGGACCATTAAAATTGCCTTGAGAAACAGGGAAAAACCCGAGGCTTATGTTGACAATCGAGTCACATCCGAGGGCGGAGGCATTAGGAATTGTTTCTGATCCAAACGGATTGTTATCATCATATACTACTCCATTTACAGTGATACTGCCGCCCGGGCAAAGGAAATCGTTGATTGTGTTAACAGCTGGAGGATGAAAATCGAGTGCAATGAATATGGTAGTATCGCAGCCCATTTGACTGCCTCCGATAATGGTTTCCGTTCCGGTGGGGTTGTTTTGATCGTACACCGTTCCATTGATGGTGATTGATTCATTGGAACAAAGGGTGGTGTCGAGATTGCCGAACACCTCGATGACGAAGGATAGCGCAATGTTGACGAGGGAGTCACAACCCGTGGAAGCACCGCCGATGATCCATTCTTGTCCGATTGGATTGTTTTCATCATAAACGGTTCCGTTCACCGTGATGCTCGTGCCGGCGCAAAATTCTTCTTCGATTATCAAAAATGAGGGCGGGAAAAAATCAAGTGCCACCAAAATAACCGAATCGCATCCCAGGTAACTTCCGTTCACGATAGTCTCCGTTCCAGTCGGATTTTGAAAATCATAGACCGTCCCGTTCACCGTGACGGAGTCATTCAGACAAAGGAGTGGCATAACATTTTCGACCACCTCGTCGGTAAAATTCAGGCTCACGTTAATGATTGAGTCACAGCCATTTATGCTGGCGTTGGGTAATATTTCCGTCCCACCCGGATTGTTTTCATCGTAAACGGTTCCGTTCACCGTGATGCTGCCCCCAGAACAAAGGCTTGGTGCTATATTATTGGTAGCTGGCGGATGAAATGCTATATTTATAATTACCGTTGAATCACAACCAAATACGCTACCGTTCGGGAAAGTCTCTGAGCCAGAAGGGTTTGAAGCATTGTACGCTGTTCCATTTATGGTGATTGAGCCGCCAGGGCAAAGCAATGGATTCAGGTTGGCGAACACCTCGTTGTTGAAAGTCAGATTTACAAAAATGGTTGAATCACAGCCATTTGCACCTCCTGCAGCAATCACTTCTGTGCCATTTGGATTATTTCCATTGTAAACCGTTCCATTCACGGTGATGCTGCTGCCAGTACACAAAGTTTGGTTGACTGAATCCGCAGCGGGAGGGAAATAAGTCAGGTTAACATTGATAATGGAATCACAACCAAGTGAGCTACCGTTGATAAAAGTCTCCGTTCCCGTCGGATTGTTTTCATCATATTGAGTGCCATTTATCACGATGGATTGGCCTGGGCAATAGGTGGGGGTGAAATTTTCTTGGGGTAATTCGTCAACAATTATTTCAACAAAAGTACTGTCGGGGTCAGGTATGACAATGCAGTTGCTATCTGCTATTTCAGTTATGATTACCTCTATGATCCCCTGACCCATTCCATAGTTACTTGGGCAAATGTTGAGGGTAGCCTGGCCATTTTGCACATCAGTTAGTGTACTATTTTCGACATTTATGCTATTGGCAAATATGGTGTAATTTGCTTCGAAAGCACCTGTCCCAGTAAATTGAAAATTGACATCGAAACAACCGTTGGCACAAACATTCGTTACCGAACTTAAAACTACTTCCGGTATATAGAAAATAACAGGAATTCCTTGTGAAACAGAAAGGCAGGCATCGCTGGTGTCCACGCCACCATTCCCGTCATTGTCTCCGGCTACCGCCGAAATATAATAGGTCTGTCCCAACACAATGCTGTCAGGATAGGGGATGATGGTGGTGTCGCTGATCATGAGGATATTGCCCAATTGCGTCCCAGAACTGTCGTGCAGCACAAAAACAAGCACGTCATTGGGGTCGAGCATCTCGTTGCCAAGATGAACCACTTCCACTGCACTACTATCGCAAATCATCAGTGGGGCGTTCGTGAAGTCCATCGTTCCTGCATCAGTTGCACATGCGCAATTCGCTGAACCACTGATGGTTACAGGGCCACATTCATTGATGTCATTCAATTCAAAAGAATAGTTAGTGCCGCTGGGAAAAGCTGTTGAAGTGAAATTATTGCCGGCCAATGTATCCCCATCCAAAATATAAGGAGCAGTACCACCGGAAATGTCAAAACTGACGGTGAACGTCTGGGTTTGTAAATCGCAAGTTTCATCCTGATTGGAAAAAGTAGGTGCGCCGCTGATATCGATGTTTGTTGTTCCAGCTTCCGTACAATCTGCTGAAGGTGTAAAAGTCACTGCCACATTGCCGGATTGATTTGTTGGGTCGAAATTATTTCCCGTGACGCCGGGCCCGCTCCAAGTACCTGTTGGGTAATTTGGATCAACGAGCACTGAGAGATTGAAAAGGCCATTGTTCTGACAAATATTTGCCGAATCGAGCTGCGGCACAGCGGGTACAGTTACGGCGATGAAGGTGGAATCTGGCAAGGAGCAATTTGCCGAAGCCGCAAAAATAAGGTTCACATTGCCACTCAGGCCACTTGGGTCAAAGTTGTTGCCGGTGACACCTGGCCCCGACCAAGTACCGACAGGGAAGTTCGGGTCTGTGAGGAGGTTTAGATTGAAAAGACCGCTCGTTTCGCAGATGGCAGCTGTGTCCAATTGAGGCAAGCCTGAAGTGTCCACAGTAATAAAAGTAGAAGCTGTATCCACGCAATTGCCTGTGGCAATGAAAGTTAGGTCAACATTTCCCGAAAGGCCACTGGGGTCGAAATTAATTCCCGTGACGCCATTTCCCGACCAATTGCCACTGGGGAAGGAGGGGTCTTGAATCATGGTAAGGTCAAATAGTGTATCCGTTTCGCAAAGTGTTTCGGTACCCAACTGTGGGGTGACTGCCGTTTCAACAACAATGAGGGTCGATGCGGGGAAAGTGCAATCTTCGGAAGAGGTGAAGGTCAGGCTCACCGATCCGTTTAGCCCCGCTGGGTCGAACATATTGCCCGATACATTTGTCCCCGACCAGTTTCCAAGTGGGAAAATGGGGTCTTGCAACTGCGTCAGATCATAAAGGCCGGAACTTTCGCAAATATTGGCGGTGCCGAGCTGTGGGGTGGTAGGTTGATCCACTGTGATGGTGGTCGTGCTCGGGTCAACACACATTCCAGCAAAAGTATATGTCAAAACAACCAGGCCATTTTGATTGGAGGGGTCAAAGTTGGTGCCGGTGACGCCAGGCCCACTCCATGTGCCACCAGGGAAAGCGGGGTCTTCCAATGTCGTCAGATCAAAGAAACCACTGGTTTGACAGGTTGTGGCCGACTGCAAAACGGGTGTGACGATGGCGGAAACTGTGATTGTTGTAGTTGCGGGGTTGGTGCAGGCAGCGGTGGAAGTAAACGTGACTTGCACATTCCCATTTTGGTTAGTCGGGTTGAAAAAATTGCCAGACACGCCTGTCCCACTCCAAGTGCCGAGTGGGAAATTAGGATCAAGCAGGCCTGTTAGGTCGAATAGGCCATTGTTTACACAAATTGAAACTGTTCCGAGTGTGGGTGTTTCAGATTCCGTTACGGTAATGGTTGTAGCGGCAAGGTTGGTACAATCGGCAGATGAGGTAAAAGTAATGTTGACGGTGTTGCCGCCCTGCCCAGAAGGGTCGAAATTGTTTCCCGACACACCAGGCCCGGCCCAAGTTCCGAGGGGGTAATTGGGGTCGAGTAGGGCAGACAGGTCATAAAGAGGTTCGTTATCGCACAACGTGGTTGATCCGAGTGTCGGTGTTACAGGTGTATCAACGGTGACAGCAACCGTGGCCGTTGCTGCACACTCTCCTGCGTCGGGTGTGAATGTGATATTTACATTTCCGCCAGCCACGCTTGGCGTGAATACATTCCCTGAAACCCCAGGGCCTGACCAGTTTCCAGTTATACCATTTATCACGGTCACTAAATTAAATGGCGGGTCGGTGGTGCAAAAAGGACCGACTGCTGGCGGGTTGAGGATTGTTTCAGGGTCTACGGTAATGATCATTGTGGTTGCGGATGCACATTGTCCGGCATCGGGCGTGAAATTAATTGTGGTGGTCGAGTTGCCGAGACCTGCGGGGTCGAAAGTTGCCCCGATATCCCAAGTGCCAGTGATGCTCTCAGTGGAAGAAGTGGGCAAAACGACGGGTGGTTCGAGTTCGCAGAGTGGTCCTATTTGGGTAAACGTAGGTGTTGTCGCCACTGAGCCATCTACCACAATATTGTCAATAAAATACCATTCACCATTGGATTTACAAGAAGCAAAAAAGCGCAATTCAAGGGTTGAACCATTTAGTCCAGATATGTTAATTGGCCCGACACCATTTGAGCCACACACATATCCAAATTGCACAAACCCACCTCCGTCAAGGTTGTATTCAACCACCACTTGGTCGTGGCTATTGTCGGGTGGGGTCGCACTCGAACAGCCAAAAATTGGACTACCGGGGTCGTTGCACTCCATTCCGTTTGGAGCATCAAAGGTAACATCCAATGAAATACTGATGTCGCAAAATCCATTTAGATCGATCACTTCCGAGAGCCACGAGTTGTCGTTGCCCCCTCCGGGTGAGCAGCAGGGAAAACCTTCAATATCATTCACGGTGAACTGACCCGCATAAACACCCCATTGGCTGGAACCTGAACCTATGTTCAAGTTACCGCCATCGTCACAATCGGTAGCAATGGTTGTCCATTTTGGCGGATTCTGGTCGGTTGCAATTGGGAAGCCTTCAAAATTTTCAGACCAAATTTGGGCAAATGAAACTTGAATCAAGAAGCAGGAAAGGATGGTCAATATTGGTCGAGCAACGGAATGTGTATTCATATTTTTTGTTTCAAATCTGGAATGCGAGAACGATGAACAGGCTTATGGGCAAAGGTAATATATAGTTGACAGTTAGCAGTATGCAGTATGCAGGAGAACAGTAGGCAGTAATACAGAACGCAATAATCAGTAGGTAGAAAGGAGTCTTATCCCACTGCCCACTGCCCACTGCTAACTGCTAACTGCCCACTGCTAACTGCCCACCTCCATTCCCGTATCCTTCCCGTCAATACTAAGCATATTTCTTTCTTTCCAGTATTTCGGGAGTCCGTCTGCGCCTTTAGCCTCCGACCATTTTTCCAAACGGTCGCGTTGGCCATTGAACTCGAAGAGTGGGACACCGTAACCGCAGGAGGTTTGCACACTCTCAACAGTGAGATCGAAGATTTGGCGGGCCGCTGGAATATTTGGGAACAATGAAGCCAGCTCTTCCCACGCTGGATTATTTCGATAAATGGTTTTCACACTTCCGTAAACCCTGAGTAGTAAGGGCAATTCTTCAAATGAGCACCACATCAGCGTCATGCGATTGATATCGAGCACATGAGCAGCGGTTTCATTTCCACTGCCTGTCATATTGAGCCAAAGGACTCTGTTTTGGCCAATCACCTTTAGGGTGTCCATGCCTTTCGGCGAAATATTCACCCGGCCATCTTGGGCAGCGGTACCGACAAAGAACAGGTGTTGTTTTTCGATAAATACTTTGAGCGAATCGTTGATTGAAGACATCATTTTTGCCATGAAACCTTAGAGTTATGAGTTGTTGAGTTTCTGAGTTGTTGAGTGGGGAGCTTATTTAAAACTCAATAACTCTGATACTCAAAATTTAAGTTGAAAAGCACCGCTTCATTTATTTTATCAATTGCTGCTTAATTTTGGCAAGGCCCATTTCCATTTCACAGCCATTATTCGGATAACAACAATAAAAGCAATGGTTAAAATCATATTCCACTGGTTGTCCAAACCAAAATAGTTAAGGATCAAATACAACACACCTCCAGCAAGGCAAGCTGTTGCATAGATTTCTTCACCAAATATCAGTGGTACTTCGTTGCACAGAATATCCCTCGTGACACCACCAAATGAAGCAGACACGGCACCCATGATTACGGCAATAATAGGTGAAAGCCCCAGGGAAAGGGTTTTGGTCAAGCCCAAAATTGTGAACAACCCAATACCAATGGCATCGAACAAAAATAGGGTCCGGCGCAGTTGCATGATTTGTTTCAAAAAGAAAAAACTGACAACTATGGCCGCGCCAATGATAAACAAGTAGTTCAAATCCACCATCCACCCGACAGGTTGGCTTCCAATCAACAAATCCCGTATGGTGCCTCCGCCAACCGCAGTGACCAGCGCAATGATACTTGCACCAAAAATGTCGAAATTCTTTTCGGTAGCCGTTGCCATTCCGCTCATGGCGAAGACAAACGTTCCAGTGAGGTCAATGGTGTAGATTAGGTCCATTTTTTTTTTGCTTGAAACGCAAAGGTGGGGTTTTAGAATGTATTGCGAATACCCAGATTAGCACCAACGCATGTGCGAATCTGGGGATTCGCAAAACATTGATCGCCACATAACAGCATAATAACCAACAACTGGCTTATTTTTTTAAGGTGAATTAAAGCAAAAAAGAAGCATTGTCATTTACCTATT
>JAJCYI010000030.1 GCA_029263015.1 Saprospiraceae bacterium
TCTCAATGCCATGCAGCGTTTCCTCCGCCGCAAGGACATCATGGGCTACCACAAGGAGCATTATCTGAACACCATACAATTTACCCGCAAGTTACTGGAATCAATGGACAGGGTAGCACTGGCCAATTTGAAAAGGGAGATTGAAGTGGCCAAATCGGTGGCGGAGAAAGGGTGGCTGTTGGAGCAGTGCTGATTTCTGAAATTTCAGCAAGATAGAAGCGAAAGTCCATCACAGCGCAAGCATCAGCTTCAGGGCGAATTTTGGGAATCTTGGCGTTGAACTTTCGACATCATAGGCCCCGCTAAAACGGGAGGGTCACAAACAAAGAAGCAACGCTTTTTAAAAAAGCGTTGCTTCTGAGGCAGTTTCCGTTTAAATGGATAGGACTATTCTTGGGGCATGATGCACTGTGTCTTGTACTCCACCATATTTACAACTGGGTTTTATTGCTACTGTTAGATAATCTGATTAACTTGAAATCTTACCGTTTTAAGAAAAGTCAATATCCATGAGAACCTGGTCTATCCTTCTACCGTTCTTTTCAGCTTTAATAATTTTATCCTGCGGCATTAGCCGGGGATTGCTTTTCAAAAGTAAATGTGGAACAGCCGAACCCTACTCCATCAAACCAGTGGCAATAAATTTAGAAGAAGGCGATTTGTTATTGGGTAGCACTCGGATATGGAGGGAACGAAATCAAAGCGTTCCTTACGATTTAGGGGCAACAGTTATTTCCGATGACGAATTTGAAAAAATCAAAAGCCATTTCAAGAATCAGGTTTATGGTGACAGCATTTATGCGTTTGCCCTGTTCTTCGACGGATTAATCAGCATGGAAAATAATTTTGACCCCAATGACCTTATCGGATATTGTAAATACACTATTGAGAAAGGTAAAATGTACCAAACCCTTTATACTAAGGCTATGGGTAGTTTCATGTTGCACAAATATTTTGGTGGAGAGGCTGCTTATTTGGAATACAACTCATTGGGTTATTATGCCCAGCAGGTGTTCAAACAACATGAAAACCGTTCTTTTATCTTGATTAGGAACGTGGGGCATGACAGGCTCAATCTTAGGCATCCTAAAAATGAAGTATTGAAAAAAATAAGAGCATCAGGGCTTAATAAAAGTGAGGGTAAAGTATCAAGCTGATCGGGTATACGCTGGTGCAGGAGACGGCGTTCTGTGTCCAGCTACGCTTTTCCAATTGATTGAAGTTCAGGGAGTTGTGACTCTGACTTACAGTATATTGAGAAAAGAATCCGCCGTCATGACTAGGATAGAAACGTTTTTAAAATCTTGCAGGTTTCTGGTAAGAAAATACTGCATATTGTTTTGTTCGGCAACTTGATATTGAATAGTATCTTCCAAATCTTTAAAATTTGAAACGGCGTTGTTGCATGAACATTTTTCCTTTGGTCAAAGCGGACTTTCGGTCACGAACATTTTTTAAAAAGTCTTTTCTGTGATAAGTATTTGGCGAAAATTAAATAAACCAAATAAGATTGTTTCATGTAACAACGCCATTTGAACCCAAAGAAAGGTCAATCGTTTTTTCATTTACAGGGAGTGGTGTCACCAACAATCTAAATTTTGAAATGGCTTGCCAGGCCGACTTCTTTGTTGGCAAAGATTTGCAAAGCAAGTAAAGAAGGAATGGGAATACGCTTGCTGGAACCTAAGCTTCCACTTCTCCCGAATCAGCTTTATTGAAAAACATGGCTGCGAGGACGTCAAAGGGTTCTCTTTTCATCAAGATAGGACTTTTTTTCATCAAAATCTGGAGGAAGGGTTTCTATGCCGTACAGGCTTTCGACCGAAGGGGTGAGCGGCGAAGTTTCTCTATTCTTGCTATTGGTAATGCTATCTAGATAGGCTTCAATCAGTCTGGATAGACTGGTACTGTATTGTTTGGGTTTTCTCCTTGCCCTACCTCACCCACCAAACTCAAACCTTTTCACCTCATAATATTCCACCTCCGCTTCCCCTTCCGTGATCTTCATAAAACGATTGATCTCAAGATTTTCAAAAACCCTGACGGAATGCACCCGGTTAGGCCATTTCACTTTGATGGATTTGATTTTGGTGGCATCGCCAAGGCCGAGTTCGAGTTGGAGGCTGTTGCCGCCGAAGCTGCTGCCTGTGGAGACGGTGGTGTGGAAGACCTGTTCTTTACCACTGGCATTTTGTGTGGTAACTTTCACTCTGGCGCCGATGGCGCAGTGGTTGGCAGTTGTGCCCACGAGCTTGAGGGAAGTCCAACTGTTTTCATCGCCAATGGGGTTGAGGAAAAAGGCATCGCCAAAAACATCCCCCTCGAATGCGCCGCCGATGACTGTAAAAATATCCTGGTCGCCGTCGTTGTCGAAATCGCCGAAACCGACGGCGTGGCCTTTTTGGACATGTCCGAAACCGCCAGCGGTGGTCACATCCTGATAGCTCCGGCCGTTGTTGTTGCGAAACATTTTATTGGGCACGACAGCTGTGAAACCAGGCGCTCCCGTTCCAAGATAACAATCGAGCCAGCCATCGTTGTCGATGTCGCCGTAGTTCGAGCCCATCACGAACATGGCCTCGTCCAGCCCTGCTTTTTTGGCAATATCGGTGAAGGTGTTATCCTGGTTGTTGATAAAAAGGGAAGGATTGCCCTCAGTGGCCTCGCCCCGGAAGTTCAAGGCAGCCAGGTGGGCTGCGACCCGTCCGTCCCTCACGCCAAATCCAGCAGCAAAAATGTCTTCCCAGCCATCGTTGTTGAAATCGAACATCCAGCAGGGGAAGCTGACGATGGGCGTTTTTGCGGTGGCTGTTTCAGAGATGTTTTGAAAACTGATGGATTGGGTCTCAGGGTTGAATCCATTGTTCAACAATAGGAAATTAGGAGACCCAAGTATGGAGATGTACAAATCTGTCCAGCCGTCGTTGTTCACGTCGCCAGCGGTGCAGCCTTTTATAAAAGCGTAAAGTTGGCCAAGCCCCAATTCCACTACTTTATTGGTGAAAGTGCCGTCACCATTATTGAAATAAAACTCGCAGGGATTGTTGTACCCCTGTCCACTTTCATTGCCGATGAAAAGGTCGAGCCAGCCGTCGTTGTCGAAGTCGGCCCAGGCGGCGGTCTGCGTGGGGGCGAAATTCAGAAGGCCGGCCTCTTCTGTCACATCCGAAAATGTTCCGTCTCCATTATTTCTAAGGAGTGAATTTGGAATCTGGCCACTCTTCTTGTACCAGGCCCCACGGAGCACCAGCACATCGATCCAACCGTCGTTGTTGTAGTCGGCGTGTTGGGTATTGAGGCCACCCCTCAGGCTATCGAGCCCTGCCTCTTTTGATTTTTCGGTAAAACTCCCGTCGCCATTGTTTACGTAAAAATGTGATTGGTCAGAAGAGCCCCACGACGAAGCGAAGATGTCAAGTAGTCCATCGTTGTTGAAGTCGTCCACGCAAGTTCCGCCGGACAGTCCCATCGTATTCACACCTATTTCATCAGCGATGTTCTTAAAAATAGGGACTTGGTAATCAGAGGAAAAAGAACGCGTTGGGATCAGCCATTTTGCGGGAACTTTTTCAGGGTATTCCCCGAGGGTCATGTAAGCAAAATTGAGCATCCACAGGGTTTCGTAATGATCGGGCTTTTCATTCAGCATTTCTTCATAAAGCTGGATGGCCGTGAGGCTTGCCTCTTGGATGGTATAAATGCCTTCCCCTTTGATCGGCATGAGGCAGGATTCGCGGTTGAAGCGTTGGATGCAGTTGTCCGATTCGCCGAGGCGGATGTACGAGAGGGCGAGCATACGTTTTACGGTAAAGAGGAAATCGGCGTTCAGCCCAGCCTGGGTACCCGATTGCAGCAGTTGTTCAAATTCCCCGATGGCCTGTTCGTTTTTACCAGCATTGAGCAGCTCATAGGCATAGTACATTTTGTTGGTCATTTGGTCGTTGACGGTCTGGCTGTTGTCCATTTTGATCTTGTACTGCTCGGCCCGTTGGGCGTTGAGGTAGTACTCCAAACTCAGCGGGTCTATATTGCTATATGAATCGGCAAGGAGCTTGATCATTTTGGCCGTGCCCGAAAGCTGCTTGGCAGGAGGTGGGGCCTCGTTGGAAGTTTCATCCCCACAACTTGATAGAACGATAAAAAGGAGAATGGCTAAGGTTGTACTCAATAGTTTCATGAAAATTATTTGATGTGAAGCTATAAAATAGTACGGGAGCGGCTATTGAAAGTTTACTGGAATTTGCTGGAAATGTTTTTAAATTAGCATTTCAAAAGAATTGAACCTGAAAATATGATTAAGCGCCTCCTACTCTCCGCTGTTTTGGTTTTTTTTGGCCTTTGTGCCTGTCACAAGCATGTGGAACTTACCGAAACCCCCTTCCAGCATTTTGAGGATAAGAAACCGATCCACCTCGTTATTGACACAGACATGGACAAGCTGCTGGCCAAAGAAGAAGACCAGCCTTACCAAGATGCCCAGTTGATCCTTAAAAAAGATAAATGTACGGACGAACATTTCCATTTGGAGGCAAGGCCCCGGGGCGTTTTCCGGAAGGCAAACTGCGCATTTCCACCTCTTAAAATCCGCTTCCCCGATGAAGTCTTGGAGGCAGGTGGGTTCATGGATTACCCTACTTTGAAATTGGTGACCCATTGTCAGGAAGACCCTGCTTACGATCAGCTCATATTAAAAGAATATTTAATTTTTAAGTTATATAATATACTAACAGACAATGGTTTCAAGACTCAGTTGACCAAAATTACTTATTGCGACTCTTATAAACGGCACGAAAATATAGAGCGGTTTGGTTTTTTAATCGAGCATCCCAGGGAACTGGCCGACCGCATGAACGGCCGTATTTTAGGTGAAAAATATGGTGCGCCAAGAAACATCCACAAACCTCAGTACAAGATTTTTACCCTCTTCCAGTACATGATCGGGAACACCGACTGGGGTCTTTCCAACCGTCACAATGTCAAGCTCATCCAGCCCAACACAGGGGATTTGAAAATACCCATGCCAATACCTTACGACTTCGATTTTTGTGGCCTCGTTGATGCACCGTATGCCATACCGCACCACAACCACCCAATCAAAGATGTGAAAGAACGCTATTTCCAGTGGCGGGGAGGAGAAGAGGATTTTACAGACGTTTTTGATTTGTTTAAATCTAAAAAAGAAGCGTTATTGGCCGTCTGTGAAAATTGTGAATACATAACGGAAAAGAGCAAAGCAGAAATGCTTGGCTATCTTGAATCTTTTTTTGTGCTATTGGATACGCCAGAAGCGATTGTTGGGAAGTAATTGTTCTGTATTGTCCTGAAATAGCCTTACACAAAAAGGTGTAAAATGTCAGGAATAAAAAAGCCTGTAAAAAATTACAACCGTTATTCAAACAGTCTGAAACGCAAGATAGCAAAAGCATATATATCGGGTCAGGCCAGTTATGCTATTTTAGCGGAAGAAAATGGGCTTCGTGATAAGACCGTGGTGAAAGAATTTGTAAAATGGTATCGCCGGAAATTAGAGTTGGAGCCCGATTTTGATATCCAACCAGAGATGCCGGAAAACCCGAATATTTTGTCAGAGAAAGAATTACAGGTCCGAGTCAAGGAATTGGAAAAGGAGTTGCACTTAGCGAAGCTAAAAGCTGAAATGCTGGAGACCATCATTGATTTGGCAGAGGAGCAATTCAATTTGGATATCCGAAAAAAGTCTGGGGCCAAGCAGTAACAGGGATGAAGGCATTTTATAAATGCACAGGACTCGGTGTTCTGTGCGGACTGGTTGGCAAGACCCGACAGGCCTTTTATGAATACAAATGGCGGGTTGAAAAGACTCAATTTGAAGACGCCATTATCGTTGACCTGGTAAGGAAAGAACGCAGGATAGCCAAGCGGGTAGGTGGTAAAAAATTATTTCTGATCTTAAAAAAGGCTTTATTGAAGCACGGTATCACCGTAGGCCGGGACAAATTTTTGGATGTTTTACGGGACAATGACCTGTTGGTAAAACGCCGGCGGAGACGGGTCAGGACAACGATGAGCCGCCACCGGTTGCGGAAATATCCAAATCTTTCGAAGGGCCTGGAAATTGACCGGGCCGGGCAATTATGGGTATCCGACATAACTTATCTGAGTGTCGAGGGGGTACACATTGCTACCCGATCTTGATAACGGATGCCTATAGCCGAAAGGTGGTGGGGTACAACTTTGGCCGGACAATGGATGCCAGTTTTTGCGTCCAGGCGCTGGAAAGTGCGGTTGCAGACCGGTGTTTTGGCGGCAGAAAATTGATGCACCATTCAGACCGGGGGCTGCAATATTGTTCGGAAGCATATGTGAAGATTTTGAAAAACAACCACATTTGCATCAGTATGACGGAAAACGGGGACCCTTTGGAAAACCCTTTGGCGGAAAGGATGAACAGGATATTCAAGGACAATTTCGCTTTGGACGTGCCGTTTGCAACTTTTGAAGAAGGCCGGCAAGCGGTCCGGAATGCCATTGATTATTATAATAACCGCTTGCCGCACTCGTCAATAGATATGCTTACACCAATGGAAGCGCACCATAAAACAGGCGATCTGAAAAAACATTGGAAGTGGTATTGGAAGGAAGAACAGGAAGCGATGAAACAGCTTGAAGTAGAATTAGAAGCAGACATCGGTATTCCTAATCAATCGCAAAGG
Source organism: Saprospiraceae bacterium (assembly GCA_029263015.1). Lineage (GTDB taxonomy): Bacteria > Bacteroidota > Bacteroidia > Chitinophagales > Saprospiraceae > UBA6168. Next base: position 6,693 of record JAJCYI010000030.1, read on the forward strand.
TGAGGCATTTTCTGTGAAATTGTAAAGGGTATATAAACGGCTTCGTGCCTCGGCCGCCCTTGACAAAATCACAAAAAATACTCAGGGACGGCTTAAGGTTTGAAAAACCTAAAACCCTGGACTACCTTTGCCGGGCCCCGTTTGGCTGTAAGGGTAATTCAGGATTTTTATCGGTCGTGTAAAGTTATTTCAGGATATTTTTTACCCTGTAAAGCTATTCACGGACTATTTTTTAACTGTAAGGTTTTTTCAGGACGATACATTCCATCCTGATTTTTTTTCATTCACCATTCACCTCTCACCATTCACCTCTCATCACTTTCCCACCAGCCTCCCAATATGCGCCAGCCCAAACACCGGCCCTGGCAGCAAGAACAAATACCACCACTCTGGCGCCATTCTGTTCTGTAAAAAACTCAATAACTGGATGCTGAAAATGGTCAGGGCAAAGCCAATGCAGTTGACGATGGTAAGTGCCGTTCCCACGTATACTTTGGGCGCCTTTTGTGCTACGACAGCAGAAAACTGTGGACTGTCACCAACGACTGAAAAACCCCAGGTAAGTAACCCAAGGAGGAAAAGCCATTTTGGCAAAAAGAATAGGAATGGCGAAAGCAAACAAAAAATACCCGAGATCAGCAGCATGGCAAAAGCGACTTTTGGGCTGCCTTTTTTTATTGAAAAATACCCACCCAAAACGCAGCCCGCCCCTCCCATTGCGATGGTGAGGAAGGACCACAATGGAATCGAAATATTTGTTCCCTGCATTTCATTGAACGTGGACAGCATGATTGGTACGAATGCCCACATAGCGTACAGTTCCCACATGTGGCCAAAGTATCCGAATGCTGCGGAGCGGAAGGCCTTGAAGCGGAAAATCTGGGGAATTACATTCCATTCAAATTTTGGAGCAGCCTGCCTGAATGGCCCATCGCCTACGGTGAAATAAAGTAGCATGCCACCCAAAACTGCAAGCGCAGAGGTGGCCATGAGCAAACTGCTCCATGGGAGGCCCGCTCGAAGTTGCTTTAAGTAAATGCGGGAATGCCGTACCCAACACCAGTGCCCCAACGAGGTAGCCCAATGCCTTTCCCAATCCTTTATCGTACCAGTCCGCTGATATTTTCATGCCGACCGGATAAATGCCTGCAAGGAAAAAACCTGTGAGAAACCGGAAGGCCATCAACGAGGTCTGTCCATCAGCATACCAATAGACACAAAGATTGAAAAACGCTCCCGCTAGGGAAGAAAACAAAAAGGTTTTGGAAGGTGAAAAACGATCAGCAATGGACAGGATTGCAAAAACCAAGGTGCCACCAATGAACCCTAATTGTACTGCCGATGTGATGTTGGCGACAGACCCTTCTGGTAAGTTGAGTGCCTGCTGCAAATCCCCGGCAATGGCATTTCCGGTAAACCATAACGACGTACCTGCGAACTGTGCAAACACGATGATGGGGAGAATGTGGGCAGGAATGTCGTTTCTTATTCTCAAAATCCTTTATTTGGGGTGTATTTCAAAATGTCGGTGGAAACGTAGTGCGGATTTCCCAATCCGCCCTGTTTACAGCCGGATTGGGAAATCCGGCCTACCTTCTTACCGACATTTTGAAATGCACCCTTTATTTGCGAACAAGTCTAATCTGCTCAATTTATTTTATCACCGTTCCTTATCACCTTTTGGGCAATAAAAAAGTACTTCCTTCCGCAGCGATCCCTACTTCGAAAGAATAGTTTTTCCCTTTAGTGCCCTGTTCCAAATAACTAATTAGTTGTTTATCGGAATGGGAAGGATCATGGTGGAAAAACAGCATCTTTTTCACTTTGGTAAGTTCTGCAAATTTTAAGGCATCTTCAACCGAACTATGGCCCCATCCGACACGGGGCTGGTATTCTTCCTTGGTATATTGAGCGTCGTGGAGCAGTAGGTCGGCGTTGTGAGCGAGGTCGTAGCCAGATGTCCATGCTGGTTCAAGGGGATAGTTGGATGATCCTAATACTGGCTCGTGATCGGGGATGTAGGTAAGGGCGGCATTGTCTTTTTCAATCCGGTAGCCTACTGTTGGGCCAGGGTGACAAACGTAAGCGGAATTTATTTTCAAGGATCCGATATTGAATTCGCTGTGGTTGATCTCGAAGAGATTGGGTTGGCAGGGCAGGTCTTGCAAGCGGATCGGGAAGAGTGGAGGTGAAAGATACCGCATGAGCCGGTGCTGTAAACTTTCCTTATTCGCAGTTGGGCCCCAGATATTCACTGTCATATTGGGGTTGTAGAGTGGGCGGAAAAACCCAAGCCCCATAATGTGATCCATGTGAAGGTGCGTGAGCAGAATATCGACACGGGTGACAGATGGTGGGACGTCGTAACCCAGCCTGCGAATGCCCGATCCGGCATCCAAAATGACGAAGGCATCGTCAGTAGTTACTTGAATGCAAGAGGTGTCCCCTCCGAATTGGTTGTTCACGGGGCTGGGTGCAGGGATAGAACCTCGGGTGCCCCAAATCGTGATTTTCATCAGTTTATTAACTTAAGTTGCGATGAACCCATATCTGAAAAGGAAATCGGTCTACCGGTTTATGGTTTATTGGTATAAAGGCGCTCCGAAAACCAAAACACCTTAAACCAATAGACCCTTTAATCTTGATCTGTATTAATCAATACTTCGGTAACTTTTTGAGAATTCAAAATTTTTAAATCATAATCGACTGATATCCAAGCATTTGTGTTTTTAAATATAAATTCTTAAAATTTTGACAATCAATGACTTATGAAAAGTTACGGAAGTGTTGTTTATCGCAACTGGGGTTTATTAGTTATTGTTTTAGCGGTACAGATGCCTGACTGTCGGCAGACAGGGAACTTACCACGGTTATTTAATCATGGTAAGTTTCATAATTCTTTGGTTTTCCAAAAAAGGACAACTACTCCCAAAAACCGATCAGGGCGTCCAATGACTGGGTAAGTCGTTACAGATACTTTGTTTTTCTTCCCTTTCAAACTTTCGATCCAGAATTCACCGTGGGCAGGGTAGTGGTGGGTCAGCGTTTTTACGAGAGGGAGGTTTTGGCGTGATATGGGGATGCCATTTTTATCAACAGGCTTGAAGAAATTTGACCATTCTTCCACGGACATTTCTCCGGTTTCTTCGAAACGTTTCCCCAACAATTCTCCCGCAGGCTCATTGAAAAACAACATGTCCCCCTGCTCGTCAGTTAGGAAAACTGGGATGGATAGGCAATCTGCCAATTGCCGGCTGAGTATGATTTCGATGTGGTTGGCTGACATACTTAAAAAGTAAAAGGCTAAAGTATAAAGTTAAAAGCTGTTTTACATTATTTTTTACTTTTTTACTGTTCCTTTTCGAGCACGGTCGTTCCTTAAGAACCCAGTCAGTAGCCAATCGGGTAATCTTTGTTTTCTATATCTTCGTCTGAAATATTTAATTCTGAAATTGGAAATTGTTTAACCAATTGACTATCGAATGTACAAATTTTAAAACAACCACAGTAGTCAAAGGTCAAGTACTTGAAAGTACTTTGTCACTTTGAAATTTAATACCCGAGGAATACTCTTTTGTCATCCCGAATAGGAATCTGTCCTGGTAAAAATTGCTGTAAGGTGGCACTTTTAACGAGGACGGATTTCTACGAAATGACAAATCATGGGTTTTGTTAGAAAATTATCTAAAGGAGTAGGTTATTTAATTCCTACTCCCTAAAGCGACAAAGTAGTATTAAGTACAGGATGGGCAAATTTTTAATTTATCAATTCCCCTATCTTTGGACACTGTATTTTTACAAAGAACCACCATATCCATTATGTACCAATTCACATACGGAGGTAAAAAAGGCACTTCCTTCCAACTCGTTGAAGCCAAAGAACTTGTTGTAATCAGAACGAAAGAAGCACTGGCCATTGAAGAAATCCCCATGTCTGGCCAGGCGAGAGAGCTGCTGCCCAGCCTGTTGCCAGTGGCAGCTTTCCCCGAAGCCAACGTCACCGTTTATCGATGTGTGGCAATGGAAGAAAATTCGCCCGTTGCCATGCGGAATGCCATCTGCCGGACGCTCAATAATGAGGATGCGATCAAATTCGCAGGCCGGGTACTCACCGATCCAAGGACTGGCTCTATTGTGGTTTACACAGGCAACCTGTACCTGCAATTTAAAGATGAAGTGAAAAAAAAGGATTGCAAGGCGGTCATGAAAAAGCACGGCCTTAAAATGAAAGAAGAACTGGGCATTACCCAAAATGCTTATTTCGTGGAAGGGCCGGAAGGTACTGGGTTGAAAGTTTTTGAATTGGGTGAAAAGCTGCTGTCCGAGCCAACGGTGGAATGCTGCCACCCCGAACTGGTGCGGGAGCGCAAGTACAAATTTGTTCACCCCATGCAATGGCACCTCAAACCCACTGTCGTCAATGGCGTGTCCATCAACCAACATGTGGATGCAGAATCCGCCTGGGAAATTACCAAAGGAAAAGGCGTCACCATCGCGGTGCTGGACGATGGGGTGGATGAGTCGCATGAAGAGTTTAAAGGCAAAATTGTCGCACCCCGTGACACTGTTCAGAATGTGGACGATGCCAACCCCAAACACGTCGCCGACCGGCATGGCACGGCCTGCGCCGGAGTGGCCTGTGCAGGCGGCAAAAAGAAAGCCTGGGGAGTGGCGCCAGAAGCCAAGTTGCTGCCTATCCGATTGGGCAGCATCGGTTCCATCTCCGAGGCCAAAGCTTCCAAATGGGCTGCCGATAACGGCGCCGATGTCATCTCGTGCAGTTGGGGTCCGATGGGCGGCTCGTGGTGGAACCCCAACGACCCGCTGCATTTTTCGATGTCCAGAATACCCGATAGTGCCAAAGCTGCGATCGATTATGCGGTGGAAAAGGGAAGGGGAGGCAAAGGCTGCATTATAACCTGGGCTGCAGGCAACGGCAATGAAGATGTCAAATTCGATGAATATGCCAGTTATGAAAAAGTGATTGCGGTGTCGGCTTGCAACGATCAGGGAAAACGCAGTGTTTACAGCGATTTTGGTGATGCGGTTTGGTGCTGCTTTCCCAGCAACGATTTCAACGTGCCGTCCATGAACCACCCAAAACCGCTCACCCCTGGCATCTGGACGACTGATCGCTCTGGCAAGCGGGGCTACAATTCCGGTGGCTTCAACGCCGAGCACCTAGTTGGTGATGTGGACGGAAAATACACGGCTACTTTCGGGGGCACCTCTAGTTCCTGTCCTGGCGTGGCGGGCATAGCGGCGCTCATGCTTGCCGTTAATCCAGAATTGACTTGGGATCAGGTGAAGGAAGTCATGAAAAATTCTTGTGACCGAATAGATGAAACGTTTGGCAATTACGACTCCAGCGGCCACAGTCCTTTCTTTGGCTATGGCCGCCTGAATGCCCTCAAAGCGGTGCAAAATTCCGAGGCCGCTGGCCAACAGGTGGATGCGGATGCGGAGGTCAACTTTTTGGCAAATGGCCTGGGCCGTTTCAACAAAAGCGCCAACGTGAAATTGAAAAATGGGAAAAAGGCAAACCTCTCGTCAAAAGGGGAACGCTTGCTTGGCCTCCAGCTCAACATTGAACCGTTCCATCCAAGTCTAAGTATTTCTTATAAAATAATGGTGAAAAACAAAGGCGCATCATCGGGAAGTAATGGCTCGTTTGCTGGCACAAAAGACCGCCGCCGCTCCACCGTTGGCATTTCCATTAAACTGGTAGGCAATATGGCCTCCAATTGCAGCGTGGAATATGCCGTGAAAATTAAGGGCATAAGAAAATGGAAGAAGGCGAAGGACGGGAAATGGGCTGGGAGTAATAATGCAAAAAAGGGTTCAACGATTGTGGGGGTGATGGTGAAGGTTGTTTGAATTATGAGTGTATTGCAAGTTACGCTGTCGCTAAACTTGCAAAAACGGGTATAATTTCTGAGTGATGATTTATTGGCACTGCATGAGAGTACTGGAAGTGGCCACAAATCTATATTCTAAGGTAAAAAACGAAAGTTATTTTAAGTTTAGCGGAGCATAACTTAAAAAGAAAACAGCATGGGGTTTGCAACCACAAGATCCTGTAGGGCTAAGCGTAGTGGGAGCGTATTGCAAGTTACGCTATTACTGAACTTGCAACAATAGGTGAATCGCTATAAATCAATGCTGTATGAACATTGGTCAAAATTAAAAGAAAACATGAAAATAGCTGAATTTCAAAGTTTCATCATAGAGTTTCCATATAAAAACCAATCGGTTGATATAAAAAGCGACAAATGGATAGTTGAGAGTCAACAAAATTTTATTGATGATATTTTCGAAAATAAAAAATTAATCACCCTTAATAGAAGTGATTTGATTAATTCAAGATCGAATATAAAAGAATTTATTTTAAAAACTTTAATGTGGGGTTATCCGACTAAAGGTAGAGGACGCAATATTGAAAATTTACTTGAGAAAAGAAATTTAGAGCAATTAATAGAAATCCTTAATGGTTACAAAGAAAATGAAATTACCATTGACCGATTGAAAAAAGACATAAGATCTGTTTCTGGATTAGGATTGTCAACTATTACAAAATTTACTCATTTTTTGGACACAACTATTGATGGAAATAAAGCCGTAATTTTGGATAAGCGAATCATAGAAACAATTAATGTTGGTCGATTTGATGAATTTAAAAATTTAAAAGGAATAAAATACGATAATGCTGCTAAATATTATTTTGAGTATTTAGAAATAATAAATAAATTATCTGAATTAATAAAAGCCGAACCAGATCAGATAGAAATGTTTTTATTTATTTTTGGCAGATCACTATCAAAAGTTAATTGATAGGCGTTGTTGCATGAATATTTATGCAGATAATCAGAATTTTATAAATTAAGATAATAATTAATTGTCTATTTTAAAGACTTTAGAACAGTTGTCACAATGTTTTATATTGGTTATTTATTATCTATTTTTGCAATATAAAATTTTGTATTTCTACTGAATTCATATTTTTTTATGCAACAACACCTAATTGATAAGTAAATTATGATATGACTCATCTGTCACAAATACGTATTTCAAGATAAAAACGAAAATTATTTTAAGTTTAGCGAAGCGTAACTTAAAAAACACCAACATGCGGTTTGCAAACACCAAGCTCGGCATAGTTAGTATGATTCGCATTAATAATAAATAAAAACATGATAATCATAATAAGCAGCAAAGGGCATTGGCGTAATGGGTGGCTCACTAATTCCAAACGATTACAAATTGCAATTGATATTTTAGAAAAAGCAGGTGTTCGGGTTCAGTCGGTTGAAGTTGAAAATATTGAGCAATTAGATAAAGTATTGGACAATGTCTCAGAGGATGCCTTGATTTGGAGCAATGCCTACTATGTTAATGATGGTGGAGATAAAATCATATGGCTAAATAATTATATCCAGAAAAGAAACCTCCCTCTTTTGGGTTCTAATGCTCAAACGCTGCGTAACCTTTTACAAAAAGATGTTTGCCAATCTATTTTAAATGAGGCGAATATTCCAATTCCAAGGTTTACGGTTATTGCTACAGCGCAAGGAGAAGCAGCAGAAAAAATCATTGCTCAAAGTGGAATAGGTTTCCCAATGGTGCTAAAACCTACTGCCGAATCAGGTAGCGTAGGGATTGCGATGGCAATCAGCCTTGAAAAAGCTACTCAAATAGCAAAAAAAATATTGATAGATTTTCCGTATAGCAACGTAATTATAGAACAATTTTTACCTAGCGATGATATTACTTGCGGCTTCCTGCAATTTGGTGATGAAATTCTACTTCTGCCGACTTCTTATATAGTGCAAAGTGTTCCAGGTAAATACAATATTTTAGATCGGAGTAACCGCCTTCAAAAATGGGATGATAAAGACAAAATGCAGCTTCCCATAAGGGATGAGATCATTTTGACGCAACTTAGGAACCATATTCCGAATATTGCATCCGCATTAAATATTAGAGATATTACGCGTATAGATGGGCGATTGGATAAAAATGGTACACTTCTTTTTTTTGATGTCAATGGTTTGCCTGCGTTGGATTTTCCTGATAGCGTAATGAATAAGCAGTGTTTTACTTGTTTTCCAGATTATTCTCAGGAGGAGGTGTATAAAGGCTTGATATATACCATTGTGGCAAATGCATTAATGCGTTATGGAATGGAAGTACCGTTAATTATGCAAGCACAGAATTTATTTACAATGGAAAGTGAAATCGCTATTAAATTGTTCTTGGACCGTTACTAAATTTCCAGAGAGAATTCCACTGATCCGGTTGATTGATTGATTGATTGAATTAACAGAACATTCCCCCGAATTCTAAAAGAAACTCAACGATCTAACACATAACCTGACATACTCAATTTTCTATAACTATGGCTGATATAAGAGAATCCAATTTTTGGCAAAGCCTCATAAAAAAAATCGCAAAGATTCTTTTGAAGAATGTTGGCGTCAGGACGAATCCTCCAACGCACAACCAACATGTCGTCCCTCACGCGGAAGGCTGGGCAATAAAAGGAGAGGGAAATGAAAGATATACCGCTATTTATAAATACCAGGACGATGCAATCGAGCGGGCCAAGGACATCGCCCAGAATTATGGTTCAGATGTTATCATCCACCGGAAAGATGGCACGATCCGGGATCGGATTGGTTATGGATAGATAGTACATTTTCTTTTTCAGTTATACCATTTGAAGACAAAGATGGTCAGTTCTATAAGTCGGTATTTCTGAATCAGCGCTGACAATTTGAACCACACATCCTCCCTAATTTTTCACTTCAGCAGGACAAATAGAAAAAAATGATAATTTTAAAAGGCTTGACTGTCAAAATGTTTTAAGTTTGCTGCTGATTTATGATTGCTGAACTTAGTTTAGGTAATGGCTGTAACAAATATCAATCAGCAATCATCAATTTCTCTCCCGTTTCATTGGTACAAGAAAGAGACATTCACGCATAATATAGGGCAAATCAATCACCATGAAAAAGCGACTTTATTACGCTACGTCCGCAATTGTACTCTTCTTTGGGATAGGGGCTATCCTCGATTTTGGCGTTACAAAAGATGGCCATCTTGCCTCTTATGTCAACCGCATCGAATCCAGTTTGCACAAAAATGAATCGGAAGTCAATTCGATGCTGTCGGATATCAGGTTCCTCAAAAGGCAGCTGAAAGGCATTGACCAACTCACCCCTCCTCAGCGGGAAGAAGATTTACAAAAGCTTGAGGAACTAACTCTTAAAAGTTACAACCTGACCTTATATAAAGGAGATTCGCTGGTTTTTTGGTTGAACAACCGAGCATTCGTGAACCCAGAAACCTTGTATGAGCTACAGGCAACTGGAGAGGTTAGCCGCTTGTTGAAGTTGCCCAATGGTTATTTTGAACTTATTAAAAGAGACTTGCCGGACAGCCTCATTGCCGTGGCCCTTTTGCCTATCAAAAGGGAGTATGCCAAAGAAAGTGAATTCTTGCCCAATACTTTTGAAACCAAAGGTTTTGAGATCCCAAAAGATGTTGTGCTGAAGGAAATCCCGACAGGCTTTTCCATTAAAAACATGCGGGGAAAGGAACTGGCTTGGCTCGAGGCCATTGGCCCGGCCAAAGATAAAAAGCACCTGCAAATGGTGTTTTTTATATATGTGCTGGGTTTTATTGCATTGGGTGTTTTGGTCAACGATCTGGCCGTTTTATTGGTGCGACGATTCCAACCATGGGTCGGTGCCGGTTTTATGTTGGCAGCGGTAATTGGGATACGGTGGCTCACGGTCGAGTTGGGTTTCACGAGCCATTTTGAAGAATTCCAGACCTTTTCAAATGTATTTACCGATCCGATTCTGGAGGGTGTGAAATCACTGGGGGAACTCCTCATCAACATAATTTTGCTGGTCTGGATGATGGTTTTTTTCAACCGGGAGTTTTTGGTCAAAGAGTTTGTCCACCCGTCGAAAGCCATCCGGTTCGGCCTTACCACGCTCAATTTTTTTGCCATCAACTTGGGCATTCTCATGGTGAGTAGCATTTTCAAATCCATCGTACTGGATTCGTCCATCGTATTTGATTTTGAAAATGTATTCAATCTCAATTCACAGAGTGTCCTGGCCATGGTGGGTGTCGTGTTGTTGCTGCTTGCGCTCTTCCTTTTCAGTCACCGCATGATGACTGCCATCCACAAAATCGGAATGGACAAAAACTGGCGGCTGATGGGTATGGGGTTGGCGCTTTTGCTGACGGTTCCGGTCGTTGGAATGGGCAACCTGCAATTGCCGCTTTGGCATTTCATGGTGGCAGCCACTTTGTACCTGGTCGTTTTTGAGATTTTTATCGAAATATCCGACATGACACTGGGTTGGCTGGTAGGTTGGGTCATGCTGTACGCAGGCCTTACTTCCATGCTGTTGTACAAATACAATGGCGACAAGGATCTAAATAGGCGGATGGAATATGCAAAGGCGCTGGCCAGTTATGAGGACTCTCTTGCCGAGGTTAGTATTGTAGAATTGTTGCCCTCATTTTACGATGAGAACACACTGGACGAATGGCGTGACCTGCAAAAACTATACAACGGCAAACCCATCCCTTGGGAGCATGCCCATGATATAATCAGCAAACGTCTGGAAGAGAACAAATACCTTCAGCACAACTATAAATTTGACATTTTTGCTTTTGATTTGAACGATGGCCAGGTTGCTGTTTCCTACCAAGATTTAACCATGGCGGATATGGAAATCCAATTTCAAAATGCTAAACCAATAAAGAACCCAGTAGAACAACTGCGGTTCAAGAAGGAAGAAAGCCGAGATCCCGGTTATCTCATGAGGTTGCCTATCCATATCGAATCGCCATTGCTGGTTTATGTAAAATTCAACCGTTCTTTTTCCAGGCCATCAAAGGTTTATACAGAATTGTTGTTGGTTGATAAATACAAAAAACTGAAAGAGCTTGACGATTATGATTATGGAATTTACCAAGATACCGTATTGGTGGAAGAACGGAACAAAGCCTACATCAAACGCCTGACCGATACACTGCCTCTCGTAGGAGATTCCCTTATTATCAAACATACGAGCAGGCGCTCTGAACTGCTCTACCACGCGTCGGCCGGTATTGTTATTAAAATAGGCAAAGACACCGGTGGTTACATCAAGCCGCTTTCTTTGTTTTCCTATGTGTTCACCCTGTTGGCAATAGCTGTTCTGATATTTGGCTCCATCAATTACCTGACGAATGCTTTGCCTGGGCCGCTGAACTTTCTCCGGACTACCAAACCATCGCTCCGCAACCAATTCCAGTTTTGGGTCATTGGAATGATACTGTTTTCGTTCCTGGGAATTGGTTTTGTCTCGGTGTGGTATTTTCAGCAATCATCTGACGATTACCACAAAGGTCGTTTGAGCAGGAAAGTATCTTCTGCATTGGCCAATGTCAATTATGAAATTGCTTCGCGGGATCGCGAGCTACAAGAAATAAAGGAAATAAGGGCGCAGGCTGAGGAAGACATCATCAACAAACTTGGCACAGAAATAAAAGGAAGCTTGGGGCAAGGGAGCCAGGAAATTTTGGATGGCATCAATGGATCATCGCTCATCAAGCTGATCTCAGATGTTCACCGTCTGGATGTCAATATCTACAACCTCAACGGTGACCTTATTACTTCATCAGAAGAAGATATTTTTAAAAGAGGTCTGGTTGCCCCAAGAATGGGGGCTTATGCCTTTCAAGAATTGACCAAACTTGGGTTTGAACAAAGCAACCAATTAGAAAGCATAGGCAACCTGGACTACACTGCTGCCTATTTCCCACTAAAAAGTGTGGGAGGGGAAACGAAGGCATTCATGGGGATACCTTATTATGCACGGCAGCGAGAACTTGCCAATGATGTGACCGATTTTATGAGTACCTTGCTTAACGTGTACGTGTTCCTTCTACTTATAGCGGGAGGACTGGCCATCGTTATAGCCAATGCGATTACTAAGGCACTTTCCCAACTGCGGGAAAACTTGGGTAGCCTGCAACTGGGCGGTAATCAAACCTTGGTCTATAAAAGAAAGGATGAAATTGGCGAACTCGTGGATGCCTATAACGTCGCAGTTAAAAAAATTGAAGAAAGCTCAAGGTTGCTGGCCCAATCGGAACGGGACCATGCTTGGCGGGAAATGGCCAAACAGATTGCCCATGAGATCAAGAATCCGCTAACTCCAATGAAATTGAGCATACAATACTTGCTGCATGCTTACCAATCGAACCCAAAAGATGCTGAGCCATTGCTAAAAAGGGTTACTAAAACCCTGATAGAACAGATAGATGCACTGGCACAGATCGCCAATGAGTTTTCAAATTTTGCCAAATTGCCAGAACCCGAAAATTCTGAATTTTCTATTAATGACCTGTCTGCTTCGGTCCATCATCTCTTTGCCAATGAACGGACTGATATGGATATTTCCATTAATTTGCCCGACCAAGATTTTGAAGTGATTGCCGACCGCAACCACCTCACGAGGGTGCTGAACAATTTGTTCAAAAATGCCATCCAGGCGATTCCAGATGAACGGAAAGGCATCATCAACCTGTCACTTTACGAAGAAAACGGAAAAGCTATTGTCCGCATCAAGGACAATGGTTCTGGCATTTCGCCGGAAATACAGAAGAAGGTTTTTATCCCTAATTTTTCAACAAAAAGCTCTGGTACTGGTCTGGGCCTGGCTATTTGCAAAAGCATCGTGCAAAGTTTTAACGGCGATATTTATTTTGAAACAGAAGGAGGACAAGGCACCATTTTTTATGTTGAACTACCTTTGATGAAAGTTACTGAATTGGCATAAGGTAGAGATGGGTTATTGGATTAACGGTTTTTAGGTAATGTTACATGTTTAAGCAACATCGCCGGTTACACCAAATAATCGCCTTGAGTCCGAAACAATTTTACTTAACTATACCTTCTTAAAAGGAATTGACGTTAGGGTTATTAGAATTTCCAGTTTCTCAATTTCCAATTTCTAATTCTTAACATCCAACTTTTACCACACATGAAGCGATTCGCATTTATCAGTTCCCTTGCATTTTGTTTTTTCTTGTTCCAAAACAGTGTAAATGCCCAGTGCATTTCTGGCAATTGCCAAGATGGAACGGGGATCTACATGTACCCTTCTGGGGCCAAATATATCGGCCAGTTCAAAGATGGTGAAATCCACGGCATCGGTACTTGTTATTACAGTGATGGCAGCACTTATAGGGGCGAATGGGCACATAGGTATCCGCAAGGCAATGGAATCAAAACACTGGTGGATGGCCGAAATTGGGAGGGAGCCTGGAAGATGGGGCTGCCCATTGATGAGGGCGGGCTGGTGATCGAAAACCTATTCCCCGATCCTGAACCGATCATCCAATCAGGGTGCCTGGCAGGTGATTGTGAAAATGGAGAAGGTATGTTCGCTTATCTTGATGGCAGTAAATACGAAGGTCAGTTCATAGGTTCGAAGCCTGATGGCTGGGGCACGTTCAGCTATCCAAGTGGCGATAGGTACGTTGGTGCATTTGTCAAAGGCTTGAAACAGGGGCGTGGGACGTTTTACTATGCCGATGAAACCCAGAGCACTGGAGAATGGCGGGAAGGCGAATATCTCGGCAACCCCCAGATTGAAAATGGTAGGGTCGGTTGTACAGAAGGCGATTGTAAAAACGGACGTGGCACTTACATCTACCAAGATGGCATTGCAAAATATACTGGTACATTCACCAGCGGCATGCCCGACGGCAAAGGCGTGATCTATTATTCTAACGGAGAAAGGTACAAAGGTGAATGGGCTTTGGGCAGCTTCAACGGCGAGGGCATTCTTTACCTGCCCGATGGGACGGAAGTGGTTGGTTTTTGGAAAGAAGGCTCGTACATGGGCAAAGAAGACCCGAAACTGGAAGAGCGGCCTGCATCACCTTCGCTCAGCCCTGATGAATACATAGCCATCCGCAAAGCAAACGAAATGAAAGTTTGGGCAGTCATCGTTGGCATTTCTTCATACGACCACATGCAGGCGTTAAAATATACCGATGACGATGCTTACCGCATGTATGCATTCCTGAAAAGCCCGGAAGGCGGCGCAGTTACTGATGACCGGATCAATATTCTGATAGATGAAGATGCAACAAAGGAAAAAATCCTATGGGCATTGAATGCTACTTTTGATAAGGCAGGCGAGAATGACTTGGTGATGGTCTATTTTTCTGGCCACGGCCTGCGGGGTTCTTTTTTACCGATTGATTTTGATGGCTACCAGAATAAATTGAAGCACGAGGAGATCAATGAGATCATGGAGAGAAGCCCTTGTAAATATAAATTGGTCATCGCAGATGCCTGTCACTCAGGAAGCTTGTTGGCCATGAAAAGTGGCGAGACCCGCAACATCCTCGAAGATTATTACAAAACACTGGCAAATGCCGACGCCGGGACGGCGCTTATCATGTCGTCCAAATCCGATGAAACTTCACTGGAGAGCAGTGGCCTCCGACAAGGCGTGTTCAGCCATTTCCTCATCCGTGGCCTGAAAGGGGAAGCTGACCTCGACAACAATAAAATTGTCACCGTGCAAGAGTTGTTTGATTTTGTGGATGAAAATGTGCGGGCTTACACGGTGAACCGCCAGTCCCCAGTTATCAAAGGTGACTATGATGGCAAAATGACGGTAGGTGTGGTGAGATAGGATAACCTTGATGTCGAAAAAAGCCCGCTGGAATTTTTTCCAACGGGCTTTTTTTATTGTGTGCCTCCAAAAGCATCCAAAAGCATCCAAAAGCGACGCTTTTCAAAAAAGCGTCACTTTTAAATCATCACCGTTGCACAGAGAAAGCTTTGCTCACACTGCCATCCACAGTATTCACATTCAAGAAATACTGTCCGGCGGGCAAGAACGAAACATCAATGAGGGCATTGTCTTGTGCTCCAATGATGTCCCTGCTGATAGTCGAAACGATGCTACCGTTACTGTTTACGATGGTGTAATCAACTTTATCGTAGTTCTTCGCCAGGTTGGTTTCCACATTGATGAAATCTCTGACCGGATTTGGATAGACGCTGAACGAACCAATCTCAGGATTTACCTCGCCAATGCTAGTGGCTTGGCCAATGACCAGCGCTGTGGAACACGAGCCCCAGAAATTATTGAACACCCCTGCGTCACCTTCAATATCGGCGGTCAAATCAATCCAAGTATCGACGAAAAAATAAGGGAGATCTGCCAAAGTCGGGGCAATGAAATCTGCGTAAACAGTATTGTCATACGTTTCATCAAAACCAAAAAATACCGTCTCAGGACCTTGGTAGCGAACGCCTATGTAATAGACCTTGTCATCACCCGGAACAACATACCCAGGTTCAAAATCATCAAAATCGAGTACGGGAATTCTCAACCAGGCGTTAGCAGCAGTAGGGTCAGGGAATTCTGTCACTTCTCCAAAGCCAACTATTGTAATCTCATCATTGGTGGTGTTTCCATCTTCATCGGCATCGTCCCATTCGTAAACATAAGCGGTGATATTGGAAGCGCCAACAGTTGCCATATCGGCTGCACTTGTTGAAACATAGAAAATGATAGAGTCTAGGGAGTAGCCTGAACCTAATGGCATTTGATAGCCAGTCAGGAATTCAATGCTGGTGATTCCCACACCAGTGTATGAGTTGGTGTAAACGGGCGGGCATTGGCCAAATCCCACTGGCTTTTTGTGTAAACATTTTCACTTAGGACAAATGAAGTGGTGATTTCATTGTCATCGCCCAGGCCATCGATACTATCACTGGCAATCAAGTAATTTATTTCATAAGTGCCAGCACCTTCAATTGCAGTATAAGCTGGCAATGTCACCAATTCCGAACTATCCACATCAAGTCCCGCCAATGAGGCGGATTCTTCGTAAACCGTTGTAGCAGATCCTCCACCAATCGGGGTGAAATCAATTTTCCCGTCCAGGGAAATATTGGTGGCATTGTTTTGACCATTGTTCGCGATGATGGTGCCGAGATCAATTGGAGTCAACAGCGCCTCTGCCTGTGCAACTGGCATAACGCCATTTGGAGCGCGGAGGATGCCCGTATTGGCTACACCAATGTTGTTTGCAAATACGACAGAGCCTATGGTCATGTTGACTGGCCCGTTGGCCAATTCGTCCTTAACCAATTGACCATCTTCATAGGTAATGAATACGACAGGCACGACAACCGAAGTAGCTGAGTCCCCTGCAAGCATGTTGAACAGGCCTGCCCCTGGCGCATTGTTGACAATAATGACTGCAATGGCGCCTGCTTCCTGTGCATGGTAGGCTTTCAGGCTGAAGTTACAAGCACCCCTATCTACAATGGCGATCTTGCCCGCCATCTCGGCAGTGTTCATTACTGGCGTGCAAGCATCTGGATTAGGGTCAACTTCATCATCAACAATGGCAACATCTGCAGTCCAGGTACCGGTGCTGGGATCAGCACCCCAGTTGTCGGCAGTAACTGAATTGGTGAAACCAAATGATCCCGCAATGTTAGCAGGCGAATTGACAAGGACGAGGGTCTCTTGTGCAGTTGTAGTGGCTGCTCCAATAGCAAAGCAGACCACTAACGTGGTAAGTAATTTTTTAAACATAACAGTCGAGTTTAAGAGCAAGGAAAAAATATTCCTTGTCTCATGGTGATAAATAAAAAACAGAGATAAAATTAAGGAGGGAAAGGATGCAGCATTACTGTTTAATAGTTTAAATTGGTTAGGTATTCGACAAATTCTAAATCCGTAATTCTCTGCTGATATTTTTTGAATTGTACCGAATATCGCTGATCGGGTAGCACCAAACTGGTATCAGGTTCTTAATTTATTCTTTACACGATCCAATAAAAAAAATCCCGCCGAATTGCTCGGCGGGATTTTTTATAATTGGTATTCAATATCAAATACCAGATTACTAATTCCAATCTTATCGTTGTACGGAGAAAGCTTTGCTTACGCTGCCATCTTCGGTATTAACGTTCAGGTAATACTGACCAGCAGGCAAGGTAGAAACATCAATGGTTGCATTTTTGTCTTGACCTTGAGTCCTGAGGATTGACACCACTTTTCCATTGTTGTCAACAACAGTGTAATCTACTTTGTCAAAATCTTTTGCCAACTTAGTTTCAACATTGATGAAATCAGTAGTTGGGTTTGGATAAACCTCGAAAGAACCAATTTCAGGATTCACTTCACCAGTGCTATTTACCTGGCCAATGATCAAAGCCGTAGCGCAAGATCCCCAGAAGTCAGTGAAGATAGCAGCGTCGCCTTCGATATCAGGACTGAGGTCGATCCATGTATCTACCCAAAAGTAAGGCAGGTCAGCCAAAGTAGGGGCGATAAAATCAGCATAAACTGATTGATCGTATCCCGTGTCAAAACCAAAGAAAACCAGCTCAGGACCTTGGTAACGTACCCCAACAAAATAAACATTGTCGTCTTGTGGTACAACAAAGCCAGGTTCAAAATCATCAAAATCAAGAATTGGGATAGTCAACCATTCCGCTGTGGCAGTTGGATCAGCCCAATCAGTCACTTCACCAAAGCCAACTATTGAAATCTCATCATTTTGCTCCAATCCATCTTCATTGACATCATCCCACTCATATACAAAAGCAGTAACGTTAGATGCTCCGACAGTCGCTAGATCAGCAGCATTGGTAGCCACATAAAAATTGAATGACTCCAACTGGTACCCAACACCCAAAGGCATTTGGAAGCCAGTTATAAACTCAATGTTGCCACCACCGGCGATGGTAAAGGCATTGTCCCTTGCTGGGCGGTCGTTCGCAAAATCCCATCCAGCTTTTGTGTAAACATTTTCACTCAAAAAGAACTGGTTGGTATTTGCATTATCATTGTCAACTTGGTCAGCACTGTCACTGGTAATAGTATAACTTACATCGTAGGTACCCATGCCTTCTGTGGCAATGTAATCATCACTAGTAAGCAATACTGATGAGTCCTCTTCCAGTAAATCAAAAGTTTCTGTTGCCGAGTAAACATTCATAGAAGCTCCGCCTCCAACTGGCATATAGTCAATAGAGGTTTCCAAGACCACATTCGATGCATCGTTGGCACCAAAATTAGTGACGACAGCGCCTGGCGTGAAAGGGATCATTGCCACATCGTATTGGCCAGCTGGCATCGTGCCATTGGGAGCGCGCAACCAGTCAATGTTATTTGCACCAATATTGTTGGGGAAAGCCACATCACCGATTGTCATATTGACAGGCCCCAAGGCCATTGCAGCTTTGATAATATCTCCATCTTCGAGGCTCAACATCACCACAGGGATAATGACTTCGGTCGCAAAATCACCGCCGCCCATACCAACTGGACCTCCTGTGATGTTGTTGATAATTACGCAAGCGATTGCACCGGCATTCTGAGCATTTAGTGCTTTTAGGCTGAAGTTACAGCTGCCCCTGTCAACCATTGCAATTTTACCAGCAAGGTCAGCACCATTGACCAATGTGTCACATCCTTCATTTGTTGGCGCAGTTAAAGCCTCCACTAATGCAACATCCGCAGTCCAGAGACCAGTGGTAATGTCCGCACCCCAACCATTGTCAAATGCATTGGTGAAAGTGTAAGAACCCTCAATGTCGGTGGGTGAATTTACAAGTACAAACTGCGACGAAGCCGTAAAAGCTCCGAATGCAGTACAAAATAGAAAAGTAACAAGTAGTTGTTTAAGCATAACATTAAAATTTTTAGTGATTGAATAGTCGTTTTTTACGAAGGGCTAAAAGTAATGAAATAACTTCTTTAGTTATTGAAGAAAGTGTAAAAAAATGGTCTTTAAAGTACCATTTAAGGTTTAAGATTGTGGAATGAGGCAACTTTTTGGGGTCAGGAGCTGGGTTTTCATTTTCATTTTTAATTATTGATATTACTTATTGATATTACGCAGTGACTGAATTTAGTCAGCGAGCATTCATCCGTGCCCATCTGTGTGGGTGGCTCGCCAAAAACGGTTTGAGCGAAGTGAGTTTTTCTTTAGCAAAAAGCGTTTTTGTTTCCCTGCCTTCCGGCAGGCAAGATTTTTCGCTAAAAAAAGAAAGCCCCCGGCAGGGATGCTAAAAGTGCTGTGGAATAAAGCTTCTCTTCTTACCTCCCTACCGGGGGTTTTCTTTTTGCATTCGCACAAAAAGAAACAAAAATGCTTGCCTGCGTAAACTCGCTCCGCTCAAGCAGTACGCAGGCGGGCCACCCGCCCACACGAGTACAGACCTGTCCTAATTGTACTGAGAAGAATATAATTATTGGTTTGCTGCGTAACATCAGTTAAATAAATTGTTATTTCAAGTTCAGCATCAGCGTAATTTGAAATCTGAAAAACAAGCAGTCGGTGACTGCCAGCGCACCAGAGCGAACGGGAGTTGCAAGATATACTGTGGAAACTTGCGACAACGAGTTCCAATCCCTTACATCAAAATTTTCCCATCTTTACGATTCATTATTTTATAAACAACTCTTTATATGCGCAACGAATTCACTGTGTTTTCCTTCTTCTCATTGCTTATCGTGACAGTGATTGCCTATTTCTGGTGGCCTCCTATACGCTGGTTGCTGGTCGTTTTGATTCCGCTCATTTTGCTTGGCATTTATGAAATGTCCCAGACCAAACACGCCATCATGCGCAACTTCCCCATACTTGGCCGAGGGCGGTATATCATGGAATTTTTACGCCCCAAAATCTACCAGTATTTTATTGAGTCGGATACCAATGGCACACCTGTCAGCCGTATGTTTAGGTCAGTCGTTTACCAGCGGGCGAAGAAGATGCTGGACACCGCTCCTTTTGGTACTCAAATGGATGTTTACAGGGAAGGGTATGAATGGGCCAATCATTCCATTGCAGCGATGGATGGGCACGAGCTTGACCAAAATCCACGCATCATCGTTGGCGGGCCAGACTGCAAACAACCATATAGTTGCAGTGTGCTGAATGTGTCGGCGATGAGTTTTGGTTCGTTGAGCAGGACTGCTGTGATGGCGCTGAACGGAGGCGCAAAGATCGGTGGCTTTGCGCACAACACGGGAGAAGGCGGCATCAGCCCTTACCACGAAAAGTTTGGTGGAGACCTTATTTACCAAGTTGGTACTGGCTACTTTGGCTGCCGCACCAAAGATGGCCATTTTTCACCGGAAGAATTTGCCAAGCGTGCTGCCATACCTGCGGTAAAAATGATCGAAATAAAATTGTCGCAAGGTGCAAAACCAGGGCACGGGGGTATTTTGCCAGCTAAAAAAAATACGCCTGAAATAGCAGCTATCCGCGGCGTCGAGCCTGGAAATGCCGTGCTTTCCCCTCCTTACCACAAAGCATTTTCTACGCCTGTTGAAATGATGGAACTGATTGGCCAGATGCGGGAATTATCGAATGGGAAACCGATTGGGTTCAAGCTTTGCATTGGCCGAAAGAGTGAATTCCTTAGCATCTGCAAGGCAATCGTTGCAACAGGCATCAAGCCCGATTTCATTACTGTCGATGGTGGAGAAGGCGGTACTGGCGCTGCACCTTTGGAATTTTCCAACTCTGTCGGCATGCCCTTTCGGGAAGGGCTGGCCTTTGTTTATGATGCGCTGATCGGGTTTGGTTTAAAGAAAGATATAAAGATTATTACGGCAGGTAAAATAATGACCGGGTTCCACATTTTTAAGGCCATTTCCCTCGGCGCAGATATCTGCTGCTCTGCTCGTGCCATGATGTTTGCATTGGGCTGCATACAAGCAATGGAGTGCAACAAAAATACCTGTCCGACGGGAGTTGCCACCCAGGATGCAGAATTGGTGCGGGGCTTGGTGGTCGGCGATAAAAAAGAACGGGTTGCCAATTTCCACCACGGCACGGTCGAGGCTTTTGTGGAATTGCTGGCTGCTGCGGGCATCGACCATCCTGATAAGATCAACCGCACCGATATTTATCGCCGCATATCTGGGAATGATATTAAGCGCTATGACCAAATTTATCCTTATTTGACACCTGGCTGTTTATTAAATGAAAATACAACTCCTGATGACTGGAAAGTGCAAATGGCGGAGGCAAGGGCGGATAGTTTTAAGGCTGATTTTCAGGTGCTGGCGGGTGGGGGTTAAAAAACTGGAAATTGGAAATTGAGAAATTGGCGTGTGAACAATTTTCAATTTTTATTAAATAATCGATGAAACATATAATAACCATATTTTTCCTTTTCTTTTTTATTGGTGCAAATGGTCAGCCCGTAAAATTAATGACCTATAACATCCGATATGACAATAAAAATGATGGAAAAAATTGGTGGGAATTAAGAAAAGAAAAAGTGGCTGAATTAATTCGATATTATGAACCGGAAATACTTGGAACGCAGGAAGGATTATTTCATCAAATTAAATACCTCGACAGTACCCTGTTAAAATATAAATTCATCGGAGTAGGACGTGACGACGGTATGGATAAAGGGGAATTTTGCGCCATATTTTTTGACACCACAAAATTTCATCTATTATACCAATCTACTTTTTGGCTTTCTGAAACACCCGACCGGGTTTCAGTTGGTTGGGATGCAGCTATGGAGCGAATATGCACCTATGCAATTTTTAAAAACAAATCCAACTCCGAAAATATTTACGTATTCAATACGCATTTCGATCATATAGGAAAAGAAGCACGGAAGAATGCTGCGGATTTAATTCTCGAAAAAATAAATCGGCTGACCGGAAATATGGCTGGTAAAATAATTTTAATGGGCGATTTTAATTTGACCCCTGATGAAAATCCGGTAATGAAAATTAATGAATTAATTAATGACGCCAAAAACATTAGTATTAAAAAGCCATATGGCCCAGAGGGCACGTTCAATGGTTTTGATATAACCAAAAAATTGACCGATCGGATCGATTATATTTTTACCAAAAATGTGAAAGTGCTGGAGCATGTGACCATTGATGATCGAGTCGATGATTTTAAATATCCGTCAGATCATTTACCGGTGATGGTTACCGTGGAGTAATAGTTGAAATTTACTATTTTGCATTTTGTTTTATCGAAAATCCAACTATCATGAAAAACGCTTTTTTTCTCATCTCCTTATTCTTCCTCTTTTTCTCCTGCCAAAACCAACAAATTTTTGATGTGCTCATAAAAAACGGGAGGATCTATGACGGTTCCGGCGAGCAGCCAATCATTGCTGACATTGGCATCAATGGTGACACCATAGCGGCTATTGGCAACTTGGATGCAGTGGGTAAGACAACCATCGATGCGACGGGAAAAGCGGTCTCCCCAGGATTTATTAATGTGCTCAGTTGGGCCAATGTGGGGTTGATCGAAGATGGCAGGTCACAGAGCGATATCCGGCAGGGAGTGACCCTAGAAGTAATGGGCGAGGGTCGCTCGATGGGACCGCTCAATGAAGATATGAAAACTGAAATGCGTGAGAACCAGGGAGATATAAAATACGATGTTGAGTGGACGACGCTCGGTGAATATTTACAATTTCTTGAAAACAAAGGTGTTTCGACCAATGTGACTTCATTTATTGGCAATGGCACGGTGCGGCAGCATGTGGTCGGTATGGAAAACCGGGAAGCCACGCCAGCAGAAATCGAGCAAATGAAAACACTTGTGGACGGGGCCATGCGGGAAGGGGCTGTCGGTATTTCTTCCTCGCTGCTGTATGCACCCAGCATGTATGCCGATACGGAAGAGTTGATAGAGTTGGCTAAAGTGGCGGCCAAATACGACGGCATGTACATCTCCCATATCCGTGATGAAGGGGACGAACTGTTGGAGTCCATTGAAGAATTGATAACCATAGGCCGGGAGGCTGGTTGTGCCGCTGAGATTTACCATTTAAAAGCTTCCGGCCAGCAAAACTGGCATAAAATGGATTCCGTTTTTGCAATGATCGAGGCAGCAAGGGCAGGGGGTTTGGCCATCACGGCAGACATGTACACCTATCCAGCCAGCAGCACTGGCCTGCATGTGCAGTTGCCCGATTGGGTGCGGGAAGGCGGTGTGGACGCGGCGCTTGAGCGGTTGGCGGATCCAACACTCCGAGCTAAAATATTGGCCGATATCGAATTCAGAAATCCGCCAGAAAGTATTTTACTAGTCGGTTTCCGCAATGCTGAACTTCGGGTTCATGCAGGCAAGCGTCTAAATGAATTAGCCACTGAATTTGGCAAATCTCCCGCTGAGACCATGATGGATCTAATGGTGGAAGACGGCAGCCGCATCCAAGTGGTTTATTTTTCGATGTCAGACGAGAACATCAATAAAAAAATCGTGCAGCCATGGCTGAGTTTTTGTTCCGATGCAGGATCTTACTCTGCGGAAGGGGTTTTCCTTAAACAGAGCACCCACCCAAGAGCGTATGGCTCTTTCATTCGGGTTTTGGGAAAATTTTCCCGGGACGAGGGACTGTTTCCACTGGAAGATGGCATCCGGCGGCTCACCTCGCTTCCAGCTCAAAATTTAAAACTTAAGAAAAGAGGATTGCTCGAACCTGGCTATTTTGCCGATGTGGTAATTTTTGATCCTGCAAATGTAAAAGACAAAGCTACTTTTGAAAAACCCCACCAATATGCAGAAGGCATTGAGGAAGTTTTTGTGAATGGTGTGCAAGTAATAAAAAATGGTGACCATACTGGAGCGACGCCCGGCAGGTTTGTAAAAGGGCCTGGTTTTGAGGAATAGGATTGAAAATATTTCGGTTGGACCGGCGTCAGCTAGTCCAACCGAAATATTTTCCGGGTTAATTGACTCGACGTTGCTCTTCAATTGATCCAGTTTGGCGGTTTCTTTTTCCTTTGAGTTTTTTATTTCCAAAGTTTCGAGAGTAAGTCAAACGGAAAGTTCTTTCTGAAAACCGATAAGCAGCCTCGTATTCAAAGCCAAGGGTTGGATCGGTTGTATATCCTTCAGGGTTGAATGTTAGGAATACATCATTGACATTTAAACTCAGTCTCCCGTTGTTGTTGGGCAGTTTTTTTTGAAGCCCGACATTAAGCGCTCCTCTCGCCTTCCATTTGACAACACCTCTAATGCTAGGAGAGCGGTAATTTCCTGCAAGTTCCAATGTGATTTCTTTGGGTAATTTAAAGGTTTGAACAGAATTTATTCTAACTGTTTTTAGCTCGGCTGTCAAAAATCTACCTTCAAACCTGGTCTTGTTTTTCTGCCAACCACCCGTGAAATTATTTTGCATTTGCCACCAATCGGTTACTTCTAAAGGAAAGGACAAGGAAGCGGATATTACTTGCGAATAATCAAGATTAACTGCGCTGGTTATTTGAGTGTTAGTAGTTTCGTCAATAAATGGCTGTCCTCGTGAGATCGTTTCATCTTCATAGCTGTACTGGAAGGAAAACAATACCGTTTTGAACCGGTAATCGGCTTTCACCGCATCGGTAATGGAGGGTTGCAGGGCAATGTTACCTGTATTATAAGTCGTCGGGTCATAAAAGAATATCCAGGGTGCTAATTGTGTAAAACTGGGACGATTAATACGGCGGCTATAAGAGAATTGGATTTTGTTATTTTCATTGATTTTCCGTGAAAGAAACAAGCTTGGGAAGAAATCACCATAGCTTCGGTCAACAATATCTGGTTCTTCTATTGTGCCGAGGTTGGACTCAGTGTGTTCGTATCGCATTCCAAATTTCAAATCTGTTTTGTCATCCAACTTGAGCGTAAGTGCAGCATATGCAGCCAATATGTCTTCATTCAAAGTATATTCTGCTGTAAAGTCTGGGTCTGTCACCCAACCATGTGGTTCCAGCATTTCCAGGCTGATGTTATTGTCGAAAGTGGAGAATGCCGCTTTTACGCCCGTTTCCAGTTTTACGTTTTCTCCAATGTTGTTGGTGTAATCAGCTGTCCCGACGGTAAATTGAATAGGGGTTTCTTTGCCGACCCTAAGTTGGTCTTCTTGTGTGAAACTGCCGTTCTCATCATAGTATTTAATGACATATGCACTGGGCTGGTCTTGATGATTATAGGCATAGTCAAAATCTAAGTTGAGGGTCTGGTTTTTTGTGAACTTATGCTGAAGATTAAGATTCCCCAGATAATTATTCCAAACGTTGTCCTCGTCAATGGTCATGCCCAAAGTGCTGGTTTGGATACCTGCTTCTGATAAACGGATGTCGTTGAAAGCATCCATTGTCCAGTCTCTTTGTGAATAGGTGGCCAAGCCTCCGAGTATTGTTTTCTCGCTCAGTTGGAAATCCATCCCTATTCTCACATTGTGGTTTTGGGTAAAGGCAGGATCCCTGTCACTTACACTACTGTTCTCAGATTGAACACCTTGAAAAATAATGCTGCGATAATTGGTGAATTCCTGGACGGATCGGTTATAATTATAACTATAACTACCGTAGAGGTTGACTTTATTTGTCCGATGATTAAGGCTAATGCTTCCGCCAAATTTTTCGTGCCGTCCATAGCCGGCATTCAGTGAATAAGAACCATTCGTTCCCTCGTCAGCACTTTGTTTCAGGACGATGTTGATAAAACCTGCATTGCCTTCTGCATCAAAATTGGCAGGGGGAGTGGTGATTAATTCTATCTTCTCAATGTTGTCGGCGTTCATACCCTCCAACATCTGCACCACTGCGTCAATGGACATGCGGTTGATTTTGCCATTTATCATTACCACCACACCGCCCTTTCCAGCCATGGAAATACTGCCATTCAAACGGTCAACCAATACACCTGGCGACCTTTCCAAAACTTCCAAGGCATTCGATCCGGCTGACGTAACGCTATTGGCCACGTTCACGACCATGCGGTCAATTTTTTGTTCATATAATGGCTTTTTCGCCACGATTTCCACCACGTTCAAATCTGCAATATTATCAGATAAGGTGGTCGTTCCGTGTTCCAATGTTCCAGCGCCGTTAACTTGAATCGCCGCTGAATAATAACTGGCGTACCCAACCATCGTGACGGAAAGGAGGTAGTCGCCGGAAGGAACATTTTCGATGGCATAAAGGCCATCTATATCTGAAACCTCGCCTTTCACTAATGAGCTATCAGAAGGGTTTAACAATAGCACATTGGCAAAAGGTAGTGATTCGCCGTTGCCATCTTTAACGTTACCGGATATTTGAGATTGGCTGAAAGCTTGGTGGGAAAATGTCACTACCGCGAATAGCGTAATAGTGAAGCATAGGTTAGTATGTTTCATGTCTTCAATGTGATGATGTGAGGATGGTTTGGTTAGGGCGCTGCTAAGGTAATAAAAATAATGAAATTACGGTAGGATGGGAAATTACGGTAGGATGGGAATGGAATTTCCATCCTACCGTAATTTCCTAATGCTCTATTTGCCGCAAAATAGATGCTGCTTCCCTATTTTTATAATCCCCTTCCTCCAATAATTTACTCAGAACAAGGGCAGCTTGTGATTGCTCACCTTGGTGCAAAAATGCCAACGCTTTGTACCACAGGGCTTGTTGGCGGTAATCGTTGTCGGAAGTCAGCACTTCATTAAATGCAGAAATGGCTGCTTTAGTTTGGGGGTTTGGTTGCGACAGGTAGCTCATGCCGAGGTAAAAATTGGCGAGATAGGTTATCGTCCCTTCTTCCGTTAATGATGCTTGAAAAGCGCCCGCTGCTTTTTCGTATTGGCCAGAAGCATAAGCGTCAATGGCTGTATTCCAACTTTCTTCTTGACTACTTCCACAGAAGACCTGACAGGTTTTGCAAAGCTGTCAGGTCTGGCCACCAAGACATTGGTTAAAAAAATGTAGTGCGGATTTCCCAATCTGCACCGCTATAGCCAGATTCGGAAATCCGGCCTACCTTCCAACCGACATTTTGAAATGCACCCAAAAAATCCAGCAATCACTCTTTTCCTTCATCCATCAATATTGCCCCAACCCCAGCTTCCCACAATTCCTGATTGAATGAAATGACCTCGTTGTCAATGATTTCTTTTGCTCTTTTTTGAAAGACAGACCATTCTGCAATCAGTTCTTGATGCCTTTTCAGAACAGGCTTGATGACCCTGGGAATAGCACTTTCAGTTTGATTGATCAAGAAAAGGAAATTTGCTGAAAGTTTGTTGGGGAAATTTTCAACGTCATCATAAGCCTTCGATTTTCTTTGCACCATTTCAGCATCCCATGCCGCCATTCGCTTCAAAAGTGAACGGCCATCTGACTTTATAGTATTGAATTTGCCATCGTCTGATAAGCGCTTTAGAATATTTTTGATTTGTTTCTGAAGGTCGTGCACCGTGTTGATGGTCCTATGCATTTCATTAAAAGTAGCGGTCATGGATGTCATGAGATCATGGTATTCTTGGTAAGTCGATGCATCTGTTGGATACAAGGGGTTAGACAAAACTTGGAAAGTAGTAGGAGACGTCCGATTGTTCCTTTTCAAGGTTACGGAGTATTCGCCCGGTACAGCCTTGTGCCCGCGATAACTGCCTTCAATATAAACATCGGGTATTCCGACCATGGTAGCATGACGCATATTCCAGACAAAACGGTTCAACCCTTTTGAATTTGGCAAAACAGGTTCAGCAGGTGGTCCTCCGGCCCATTTTTGAAAGGTGCTGTCTTTTACAGAACTAAAGCGCCTGACTACTTGTCCATTGGCATTTTTAATTTCCAGCATGATCGGTGTTTTATCTATCAGCTCGGGCAAATAATAATAAATAACCACCCCATTTGCAGGATTCACGCCCCTTAAAGGATGGGATCCAGTGAACTCAGGAGCAGAACTATTCAATTCACTTGACCCATTGATGAGCATGGCGTCTTCGGGCTGGAATAATTTAAACACACTATGCTCATTTTTGTACTGACGAATCAAACCCAAATCATCCAAAACCCAAAAAGACCTTCCAGAAGTAGCGACAATTAAATCGCCATGCCGGACGATAAGATCGGTGATTGGGCAAATTGGCAAATTAAGTTGAAAAGGCATCCATTCAATTCCTCCGTTCCATGAAATATACACACCTGTCTCGGTTCCGGCGAACAACAAATCTTTGCGCTGTTCATCTTCCCTGACGACCCGGGTAAATGCGCCCTGGGGAATTCCCTTGCTGATATTGGTCCAGGATTTACCGTAATTGGTTGTTTTGTAAAGGCCAGGTGTATGGTCATTGAATTTATACCTTGTGGTAGCGATATAAGCAGTTGCTGGATCGTGCGGGGATATTTCGATGGCATTGATCAGGCATTCTGTCAAGCCCACAGGGGTGACGTTCTGCCAATTTTTCCCACCGTCTTTGGTCAGCTGTACCAAACCATCGTCGCTGCCAGTCCAGATCACGCCTTTTTCATGAGGCGATTCTATGACATAACTCAGGGTTCCATAATTTTCAGCTCCAACCGCTTCGTTGGTATAAGGGCCACCTCCTTTCCCCTGCTTTTCAATTTCATTTCTGGTAAGATCGGGCGACACCTCTTCCCAAGTGGTTCCCATATCCTGTGTCCGCAACAAGTATTGAGCACCATGAAAATAGGTGTTCGGCTCGTGTTGTGACCAAATAATAGGAGCGTTCCAATTGAAGCGGTACCGCATATCTTTAGCATCCCGAGCTAAATATTGAATGGGTGCGGCCATGATATTGGTCCCCGCTTCTGCTTTAGTGTCGAGAACTTCAATCGTTCCGAGATAACTTCCTCCAAGCACGTATCTTGGATTGTCAGGATCAAAGGCCAGAAAAGCGCTTTCTCCCCCGGCAGAATAAGTCCAACTTTGCTCATGGATTCCGCTGCTGTTTAACTCCCTGTTTGCCAGTCGAATAGAAGAATTATCCTGTTGCCCACCATATACTCTGTATGGAAATGAATTGTCGACATTCACCCGGTAAATCTGGGCAGTCGGCATATTGCTTTGTGTTGACCAACTTTTTCCTCGATTGAAACTGATCGCTGCACCTCCGTCGTTGGCAATGCACAGGTTTTTTGGATTGTCTTGATTAATCCACAGGTCGTGGTAATCCCCATGTGTTCCCGTTAGCCTTTCCCAGGTTTTTCCCCCGTCAATGGATCGCAACGCTGGCGCACTTAACACATATACCATGTTCTCATTTACTGGGTCGGCAAACACCTCGGTATAATACCAGGCTCTTTGTATCAATCGGTGATCTTTGCTTATTCGAGACCATTTTTTCCCAGCGTTATTTGAAACAAACAAGCCGCCCAATTCCTGATCCGAATCGCTCTCTACCAAAGCATATACCTTGTTAGGATTTGCCTGGCATACCGAAACCGCCATCTTTCCTAGTTCTTTTGGCAAGCCATCGTGGATTTTATGCCAATTCTCTCCGCCATCCACCGATTTATAAAGACCACTGCCTGGGCCACCGCTAATAACTTTCCACGGCAACCGACCATGCTCCCACATGGCGGCATAGAGGACCAGTGGATTGTTCCTATCCATCGATATGTCGGCACAGCCGGTGTGATCATCCACGTAGAGTACCTTGTTCCAGGAAGCTCCGCCATCCTTGCTTTTGTATAAACCGCGTTCCTCGGATTTTCCATAAAGCGCACCTTGCGCGGCCACATAAACGATATCAGGATTTTTGGGATGGATGATGATCCCCGCAATATGTTGTGTCAAGTCCAGGCCTACTTTTTTCCATGTTTTTCCAGCATCATTGGATTTATATACACCATCGCCGTGGTGTGTCATGACGCCGCGAGGGGCATGTTCGCCCATGCCACAATAGACCACATTTGCATCGCTTTCCGATACAGCGACTGCGCCCACCGATCCTGTTTTGAAATATCCGTCAGAAATATTGCTCCATATTTGGCCAGCATCTTCAGTTTTCCAAAGACCGCCGCCAGTCGTACCCATGTAATAAGTGAGCTGATCTCCCGCCACACCACAAGCGGTTACGGAACGTCCTCCCCGAAAGGGGCCGATATTTCTCCATTTTACAGGTTTAAAAAAAGAATTGGGACCAGTTGGATTTGTAGTGTTGCTGGAATTTTGACCGAACATTCCGACTGTGCCAATAAGCAGGAAACAGGTGAGGAAGAAGTTGTTCATACTAATGTTGGTTTGTTTAAAGGGCTAAATATACTGAACCAATATAGGTTTTGCATCATCTATTTTTTCTCAAAAGGGCTTTCTCACAAACACCTTGTTAGGAATATTTTGGGCTTTATTGTTTGGAAAACGATCTCATTTTGTGAAAATCTTAAAATGGAATTCCATAGCCAACAATTCGTAAATCGTTGAAAATCAATACTTGTTTTTCTAACAAGGTGTTTGTGAGAAAGACCTTTTTATCAGAGCAACTATTAGCAAAACGTTGATTTAAAGTGATAACTTTCCATGCGAAATGGGATCAATCGGGTGTATTTCAAAATGTCGGTGGAAACGTAGGCCGGATTTCCCAATCCGCCCTGTTTACAGCCGGATTGGGAAATCCGGCCTACCTCCTTACCGACATTTTTAAATACACCCGATCAATAAGTATCCTTCTTTAATTCAAATGCCATGAAAGCAACCGTCTCCTTTTGCTTGATATTTACATTCTTGATTTCTACCCTTTTTTCCCAAGATAAAAAGGGTGTACTTCCGATTGACCAAAACCCAGAGGGGAGCATCACCACGACCCGTGCCGTGGTCATCGGCATTTCCGATTACCAGGATGAAAAAATACCCGACCTCCAATATGCCCATAAGGATGCGGAAGCATTTGTGGCCTATTTGCAATCACCCGCAGGAGGTACACTAGCTTCACAAAATATCCAACTACTCACCAATAAGCAAGCAACCGGTGGCAAGATGTTTACCGCATTTGATTGGCTGAATGAAAAGAGCGAAGCAGGCGATCGGGCCATCATATTTTTCTCTGGTCACGGGGATGTAGAACGCATCACTAAATTTCAGTTGGGATATTTGCTTCCTTATAACTCTCCTCCATTAGCTTATCCTTTTGGCGCCTTTTCATTAGAATTTTTGCAAGCTATTATTTCAACCCTTGCAGAAAAAAACGTGCAGGTTATTTTAATTACAGATGCCTGTAGATCTGGCAAACTGGCAGGAAGCAATGTTGGCGGTGCCCAAGCCACTGCTGCCAATCTGGCCAAACAATTTGCCAACGAAATAAAGATCATGTCTTGCCAACCCAATGAATTCAGTTTGGAGGGAGTGCAATGGGGCGGAGGAAGCGGGGCTTTTTCCTATCATCTAACCAATGGTTTATTTGGCCTGGCTGATAATGATGAAGATCTGAATATAAACCTTCTTGAGCTGGAAAACTATTTAGAAAAAATAGTGCCTTTGGAAGTTGCCCCGCACAGTCAAATACCGATGACGGTTGGTAACAAGAGTACAGTGATTTCCAGAGTTGATGAAAATATTTTGACTGCTCTTATAGAACGAAAGAGCAAAGAAATGCCTGCCATTTCTCCCATCGACACTAAAGGTTATGAAGAATTATTGTTGACTAAAGCAGATAGTAACTTTCAAAAAATGTATCAGCAGTTTATAGCTGCTTTAGAAAGCGGTAATCTGCTGGAGCCTGCAGATAGCTCTGCTTATGACTTGTATCAAATACTTTCTAAAGAAAAGAGCATGTCGGATTTTCATGGTTTGATGAAGAGAAACCTGGCTGCTGCCTTACATGATGAACCACAGGAAGCTATTAATGCTTATTTGCAGGCGGACTCTTTGGAAATGGCAAGGAGATATAACCAGGATAAAAAATACAATTCATATCCTATATATTTACAAAAAGCTGCGGAAATCTTGGGCCCCGAGCATTACATGTATAATAATCTATTAGCCAAACAGCATTACTATCAAGGTTTGAATCTTAGGTTAGCATCGGAAGATGAAGCCTATCACAAAAAGGCGAAGGATTCTCTTTTAAACAAAGCACTCAAAGAACAAACACTGGCCTTGCAATACGAAAATAAAGCCTCTTTCATCTACAATGAGATTGGACTTTTATACGGTAGATTATATCAATATGAAAATGCATTTGAATATTATAAAATAGCTATAGAATGGTCTCCTGATTGGATGATTCCATATTATAACTTAGGTGTTACGCTACAAAAAATTAACCGATCAAATGAAGCGGAAAAGATGTATAAAAAAGCCTTATCATTGGATTCAACATTAACTTGGCCATACTGGGAGCTGGGAGATTTTTACAGAAAAATTAACCGATTAAATGAAGCGGAAAAGATGTATAAAAAAGTCATAGCATTGGATTCAACAGATATATGGGCATACTTGATGCTGGGATCGTGTTACATTGGTACAAACAAATTTAATGAAGCGGAGAAGATGGCTAAAAAAGCTATCGAATTGGAGTTAAAATTTTATTGGGGATACGTTCAACTGGGAAGGCTTTATTATTATACAAACAGAATTGCCGAAGCCGAGAAGATGTGTAAAATGGCTGTTGATGTGAATCAGATGGAGCATTATTGTGACGATATACTTATCAGAATCTATAGCCAGACCGGAAGAGATAATAGGATTAAGGACTTAATCCTGAAATTAGAAGCACAGGATACAAAAGACCCCTTTGTCCTTAGCGTCATAGCTTTCGGCTATATACATTTAAAAGACTATAAAAAAGCCGATGAGCATTTTCAGCAGGCTATTAAGCTGAATCCTTATAATGGGTTTCCTTATTATTATTATGCCTGTTACTTCGCCCTTCAGAACAAACAAATAGAAGCCTTGGATATGTTGGAAGAGGCTATTTTAAAAGACATAAATTATCTTTTTATTAGAAAGGATAATTATCTGGACAATATCCGAGAAACAGAAGGTTTCAAAGCGCTGATGACAAAATACTTCCCAGAACAGGTGAAAAATTAAATAAGAACAAGAAGTTGGACAAGGCATTGGTTTTCAAGTGAGTAGGAAGACGTTTCAAAAATACCCTCTTGCCCAAAACCGGAAGTTGTACTTCCGAGTACAAATGGCCCGGAAGTGCAACTTCCGATTACGGTCAATATACCTCCCTATTCTCTTTAATCCGATAAGCCGAAGGCGTCATGCCTATTTCCTTTTTAAAATAGCGGTTAAAGGAAGCCTTATTGTTGAACCCCGCATCATAGGCGATTTGCATAATCGTGTAATGGCTAAATGCAGGATCGGCCAATAAGCGTTTGACATGCTCCACTCGGCGGCTATTTATCAGTTCAAAGAAATTGACGCCATAATGTTCGTTGATTACCTGCGACAATTGATGGCGGCTGATGTTCATATAGGCGGCCAGATCGGCCAGGCGCAATTCGTTTTCCTTAAAAACCTTTTCCTCCCTTAGTAGCCGTTCCATGTGCCGTTTAATTGATTCACTTGCGCCTTGAGTCAGGCTGGAAGTTTGGTATTTTTTAACGGGCAGAAATTTGCCGATAGGTTCGCTGCTAAATACCCGCTTTTGCACCAAACCCATATAAGCGATGACCAAAATGCCCAGTGCCATTACCAAACTAATGGCGTAGTCCCATTCAGCGTTGAAAAAAGAACAGCGCACCAAAACAAAATAAGATAGAAAAGCAAGGGTATAAGCAATCATCCCCCAGTCCACAATCCTTGTCCACGTTTTGATATTGGCGTCCACTTGCCATTCATTCTTGGTCATGGAATGGATGTGTACAGCATAAAAAAGAAGGTGTCCAGTGAGCAAGGTGGAGGAAGTGCCAATGATCAAAAGATCAGAGGAGAGGCCAGTTTTTATGCCTAACCTCACCAAAATACTGGGGAGTGTGAGCAGTCCAGATACCGCTGGGATGATATAATGCAGTGCCGCTTCTTTGGTTGTAAAATCTTCTTTAAAGGTAGTTTTTAAATAAAAATAAAGAGAAGGCCCGATCAGGAAAGTCAAGAACTGCCATACATTCTGGAGGTAAGGAAAATAGGCCACATAACCAGTCCATATCAGGTTATAAGTAATCAGTATCAGCGCGGCGGCAAACACCACAATCGAAAGCCATTTTTCACCTGCAGAAAATCTCGATCTTCCGAAAAATAAAACAAAACCAATTAACATCCCCAATATTGCAATGACTGAAAGTAGGCCTGTCCAAATATTGAAAGCAGGCTCTACGGATTGTTTCAGTCGGGTAAAAGCTTCATTCTCTTTTGCCAAATAATCGAACTCCTTGTTCGACAGCATTCTGTAATTGAGCACATTCGCCGGGATGGCCTGGAGGCAGGCCATCGCCAGGCTATCTTGTCGGAGGGCAGCATGGCATTTTGCTTCCCAAAAAATAGCATAATGTTGTTTTTGTGCTTCCATCTGACGGACTTCCTGAAACAAGGCCGCTGCCCGTTCTATCTCGCCATTGCGGTAAAAACAAATTGCCCCGTTGAATTTCATGCCCTCGCTGAGGAGTGGCGTATTTTCCAATTCCGCGGCTATTTTGGCACATTCCTGACCTGCCATGGCTGACTGCAAAGCCTCACTCGTCAGTTGCCCGAAAGCAAATGCGGCATTGCAAATGAAAAATAGGAGTAGGAGTTTTTTCTTCAAGTTTACAGGTTTAAGGTTTATTGGTTTAACGGAGGGACACAATACACCGATACACCGATACACCAACTATACCATCCTTACTTCTGTACCACGACCTTCTGTCTAGCGATCTTGCCGTCTGATAATTTTGCGGTAATATAGTATATTCCGTCGGCCAGATTGGAGGCATCCCAACTGGTGCTGTCGATAAAGTTAGTTTTTGAAACAAACATTCCTGATGAACTGTGGACTTCGAAAGACCTTAGTATATTGAATGCATCTGGGGTGGCAATTTCAAAAAGAACTCCAACTGAAGGCGTCACGAAAGTGACATCTTGGAAAATTTCCTGTGTTGGATTAGGGGAATTCTCTCTCAACCTAACGGCATTCGGGAGGAGCAGGTTGAGTGATCCTGCAGAGACGACGTCTTTAATGAAAGTGCCATCTGAGCTAAATAGCTTGACGGACTGTGCGGCCCCAGCTCCGAGAACGATATCGCCGTTTGGAAAAAAGTCCACACCTTCGGCCTGTGGCACGCCTGTAATGAAGATGCCTAGAAAATTCCCATTACTGTCGAACCGCTTTACGTTTCCTGCACTCCAGTCCAATACAAACAAATCGCCATTATCACCGAACCAGATATTGGTAGGGCCAGTGAGGTTGGCGGAGATGAAATTGCCGAGATCTTCGCCCGTTGTGCTGTATTTTCGGACGTATTTTCCATTGAATGAAGACACATAGAGGTTGCCCGCAGCGTCCCAGTCGAGGCCAATGGCAGAGCTGGTGTTTGTTTGGGTAAAATCATCCACGAAAGTGCCGTCTATATTGTACCGTTTTACCTTGGTATTGTTACTCCATTGCAGGACATATAACAAGTCATCCGGACCGATTGCGAAACGGGTTGGGCCGCTGATGCCCGTGGCAAATTCCCCGATGAATGCACCTGTAGTTGCATTGAATTTTGAGATGCGGTTGGTGTTCAGGCTGCTGATTAATACAGTGTTGTCATCTTCGAGAAAAAGAATATCCTGCGGCCAGTCCACATGGTCGGAAATGAAGACTTCCCCGTTTTCCCCGTTTTCATCAAATTTAAGAATCTGCCAGGGCGGGTTGTTGAAATTGCCTCCATCGCTAATGTAAATGTCAAAATTTTGGGCGGTAAGAGGAGCAAAAAAACAAACTGCGAGAAAGCATGTGAGTGATAATACTGTTTTAGTCATGGTAGCAAATTTATTTTGTGAAATAATAACAAAACAAAGCACTCGCCGCCAGTATGTAGTTTCACTTTATAAAGAATTACCCTTTTTCTTTACACGATCCATAATGGGACTGGTAAAAACGCATGGATACATATTATTCGGTAAGGTTGTCTGCTGAAATGAAATCTGGAAGAAGTGGAAAGAAAAGGAAAAGAATTCAGGAAAGGAACAACGAGTGATGAACTGAACAGGGTCGATTAGCAGTAAGCTGTTTTGCGGAGAACTTGTTTCATGAGTTGTTTGTGGTTGAAATAGAAAGCCAAAGTCTCAACTTCTTTTTTGTCCTCAGTTTTTGTTTCTTCTTTTTTGTTTTCTACAACGGTAGTTTCCTCAGTGGTTGGAAGTGTAGTTTCGTTAGATTGAGCGTTGGCAGCGATTCCGGTGAGCAAGATGGCGATGATGATGATGATATTTTTGATGTTGTTCATTTTATGTCGTTGTTTGATTTGATAATTTGCAACAACATTGCCGTTTTTGGCACAAAATGCCATTTTTTTCGCCATTTTTTCCCATTCTATAAAAAAGGTGACAGGGTGTTTGTTGCTCTTTGGAAATACACTGTTTTCAAATGGGACAAAAGAATGGTTTTCTGTGACATTTTACCGGAGGGCCTTTTTCTTAAAAAAAATTCTGAACCTTGTTTTATTGGCACGAAGCCCTGGGTGATGCACCATTCTGAGGCTAAGTGGGATGTACTTGTGTGGCATCAGAGCAGTTTAGAGTGGGGAAGTGAGGACTATCTGTCAATTTCTATAATAGACATCTTTCCTAAATAACTATAAGTCAGCTAAACAGTCTTTTTCCGTCATACTTCGTTATTTTTTTCAGCAATAGCTTCGGCTATTCCTTCAAAAAATGCCTCGTCTGACAAAAATATCCTTGTTTCCATGCCTTA
>JAJCYI010000031.1 GCA_029263015.1 Saprospiraceae bacterium
AGTTTTAGCAATTTTTCCGGTAAAAAAGAAAACCCGGTTTTCATGCCGGCCGGATTGAAATAAAAAAGAAAACCGGCACCGAACAATGCATGGCTGCCCATGCCTCCCATTCGGTCGGCACGTCAGCCATGCTGACCGTTATAGCCAATTAAAAAAAATAAAATATGAAAGAATTAATCACAATTTTCTTTTTAGTAATATCAATGTGTACTGCTTTTGGACAAAAAGCTCAAGAATATTTAGACAATGGCATCGACAAGCATACAAAAGAGGATTTCAAGGGTGCTTTAAAAGACTACAGTAAAGCTATCAAAGAAGATGATAAATTAACCCTTGCTTACTTTAATAGAGGAACAGTAAAGTTGACCATCAATGACTTAAAAGGTGCATTGGCAGATTTTGACAAAACCATAGAATTGGATAATACATTTATTAAAGCATATTACAGCAGGGCATCAGTTTATGTGACTCAGGAAAAATATAAAGAGGCAATGCCTGACCTTAACAAGGTGATAGAAATTGACGACAAATTTCCCAATGCATTGACATTAAGAGGGCAATTGCATTTTGCATTACAAAACAAAGAAGCTTGTTGCAGAGATTTTCGAAGAGCAAAAGAAATTGGAGACCCTGCTGCAAATGATTATCTTTCAAAATATTGCGGCAACGAACAACAAAGCGGAGAATCGCTTATGCTTTATTGGCCAGAGGAGGAAAATTGGAAAATGGCAAGTAATCAAGAAAATGAACAGATGGCAATGATGGACTTATTAAGAAACGATGAAACTCTGGATAATTGGACAGAAATTGGGACAATGCAATCAATCAAAGGTGCCACAGGTGTTCCTATGGATAAAGCAATGAATTTGATGTACGAGCAATCAAAGCAAAGTTGCCCAAAGGCTAAACTGACTCTCATTGAAAAAGATGAGAATGTAGAATTCCCTTGGACAATTTTTACAATTGAATGCGATTCACATAAAGATGACAAAATCGCAGAGTCTCAACTTTGGTATATTGTACAAGGCAAGACTTCTTTGTATGTGAACTTTAGAGCAATAAAAGAAACATCCATTCCAGAAGAAACAAAGGCGAAGTGGATTAAATTTTTCAAAACTGGAGAAGTTGTTTATATGGACGAAAAAAAATAAAAACTGGCTATAACAATGTGTAAAATATTCATGTGGGCTATGCGCCCACACGCCATTTACACGAGACCGTTCGCTTCCACCAAAAAAAAAAGAAATACAGAACACCATATGGACAAAAACGATATTATTAAAGTAACTAATCATTTTAATCCCAGTTCTCCAATTGTCAATCCAGAGAAGCTTATAGGTCGTGATATTGAAAAAGATGAATTTAAGACAGCACTTTTAACTCCTGGAAATCAGGTGGTGATAACTGGACCAAGAGGAATTGGAAAAACATCGTTAATAAATGTTGTTTCACAATCTATGAGTTTCGAATATAGGACAGAATGTAGGATTCATAAGTGCGGTGAAAATGACGCTTATGGAGACATCATGTATTCATTGATAAAGAATACAAAGCTAAATGATGTTTTTATCAAAGAATCGTCAAGAACAACAGATGGGTTTGATGGAAAATTTAAAGCAGTGTTGTTTGAAGGAGGGGCTAAAAACCTCACAGAAAAGGAAATTGAAATTCAGAGTTTTATTGGGAAACGGCTTAATCCACAAGTTATTTCTAACTATTTTAAGGATAAAAACTACTTGTTAATAATTGATGAATTTGATAGGGTGAAAAATGAAAAGACTTTAGGATTAGTCGCAGAAACACTGCGATATTTTGCGGATTATAACTCAGAGTCAAATTTAGTTCTTTCAGGCATTGACATCCCATTAGAACGATTTTTCAAACTTCATTTGAGCAATTACAGGAGTACTACAACTTTGATTCTAAATAAAATAAAGCCAGATTCATTGAATAAAATAATTGAAGATGGAACATCTGATATCGGAATTCATTTTGAAAAGAGCGTGAAAAATTATATTATCTGGTTTTCAGATGGACTTCCATTTTTTACGCATTACGTATCTCGTGAGTTAGCTCTAAATGCAGTAAAAGAAAAAAAGGAAGTGGTATCAATTGAAGATTTAAGCACCGCAATTTTTAGACTTTCGAACATTAGAATTCTTCAAGTATTTGAAGAATCTTATCAACGAGCAATTTATGAAGAACCAAAGGGGTTTGCTGACCCAATGAGAGAATATTTTAAGATGGATGATTATTTGATTGGAAATGCAAAAACAATCAAAAAACAACTTATTCATGCACTTTCCTTTTTTCAAGATTATAATTCAGACGATTTAGCTTCACAAATAGTATTAGCCCTTGAGTTCTTTGATGAATCAAACAGCTTCAAGCTTGATTCCCATACTATAAATCAAATCTTTGAATTTATCAGTACAGAATCAGGAATTATCAATAAGAACCAGAATGGCAATTATCAATTTTCCGACCCATTTTACAAATCTTACGTTAGAATGAGGTTGTTTCATGATATCATTGATAAGCAAAATGCTAAAAATTTGGAACATGCGGAATTAATGAAATTAATAGAAATAAAAAATTAAAGAAGGCGAGAAGCGAACAATGTGCCAGCGGTCATGGGGGCTAAGCGCCCCCACGAACGCCGGCACCAACCGTTGGGTGTAACATGAAAAATAATTGAATTCAAAATCAAAGAAGCTTAAGCAAGAATTATGAGTAATGAAATTTTAGATGATGGCATTTGGGCAAGGACTGAAATAAAAAATAAAGCAGACCTGAAAAAAGCCTTAATGAAGGGAGGAATTAATTCATTTTACGAGCATAAAAACGGAGCAATAATAGTTGAGCAAGGGGATGCGGTTAAAGTAGCCATCCATTATGAAAATGAAAAAGTGTCAATAAAACCAAAATTTCCGAGGATTGGTAATTCAGTCCAAGTAATCGTGTCGGGGATTATTTTGGCGGTATTTCTATTTTTAATCCCAATTCCTTTTCCATTGCCTTGGATAATTGCCATTATTGGAGGTCAAGCGCTATCTTATTTTGTTTATTATCCCAAAACTATAGAATTAAAGGAACGGATCGAAAAATCTATAATGTTTTAAGAAAGAAATGAATGCAACACCCAACAAAGGCTATAACGTCCAGCCAGCCTAAACGGCTGTCCGTCGTATAGCCGGGACGTTCGGTGCCAGTAGAGAAAAAGGACAAAAAAGTGGTTTGACAAACCGGCAAAACCGTTTTCCAGATTTGACGGGGAAAAAGATAATCTTGGCAGTTCAACCGGTAAAAATTGAAACCCGGTTTTTATATCAGGCAAATTAACAGGTTGAGAATTTTAGAAAACCCGGTTTACGGTTTAGACAAATAGGAAAAACGGTCTTGGCAGGTTTTTCCGGTAAAGGTGAAAACCCGTTTTTCCACCGGGCAGATAAATTGGCCGAGAATTTCCGGAAACCCGGTTTCAAAACCAGGCCAACGGGAAAAACAGTTTTAGCAATTTTTCCGGTAAAAAAGAAAACCCGGTTTTCATGCCGGCCGGATTGAAATAAAAAAGAAAACCGGCACCGAACAATGCATGGCTGCCCATGCCTCCCATTCGGTCGGCACGTCAGCCATGCGGACCGTTGGGCACAAGCAAGAAAAAGAAAAAAATGAGCGAAGAAGAAAAAAACAAAATTTTGAACTTATTGGAATCAATACCGAATGAATTTCGAGTAATTGAAAGTCAAATTAATTCAGAAAGTATTGGTGAATATTATGAATTACTCGAAAAATTAGAAATAGACCGCAAACCAAACGAATCGAAGCAAGTTGAGAAATCGAATGATTTGAAATCAGAAAAACCAAGTAAAGAATTGTTAGCAATACTTTCAAAAATCGGAGATGTAAAAAGTTATCGGGAAATCGAAAAAATAATTAAAAGCAAAGATTCTGAAATCAATGAATTTGCCCATGTAGCGTTGAAATTTGCAAGATTGAATTTGGAGAACCAATTGTCTGATGAACCAATTGGGTTTATTTCATCCGAATTAGGTGGAAAAGGAAACAAGTTGAGATATTATTT
Source organism: Saprospiraceae bacterium (assembly GCA_029263015.1). Lineage (GTDB taxonomy): Bacteria > Bacteroidota > Bacteroidia > Chitinophagales > Saprospiraceae > UBA6168. Next base: position 4,085 of record JAJCYI010000031.1, read on the forward strand.
TGCGATTAAATCGGATAATAAAATTAAAAAAGAAAAGGAATCAATCATTGTTGAGGAATTGCGAAAAATCTGTAAAAGAAGCGATTCTGAATTTGAAGAAATAGAAAACCACAGCAATTATGTGTTAATCAAAATCTTGGTTTCGATAGATTTTGCAATCGGAAATGTAATTGAGGAATTGATAAATAAATGCCCATTCGTTGATGAAGAATATTTATGTACAAATGTCGAGAAACCAACAAATGAATTCATTAATAAATGGATAAGAAACGAAATAGAATAAAAGCCTGTGCCCAACAAAGCATAGCTGCCCATGCCTCCCATACGGTCGGCACGTCAGCTATGCGCAACGTTGTGCTCAATTAAATAAAAATGAAAATTCTAAGAATAACCTTATTCCTGATTTTATTGCCATTTACTATTTGTTCACAGACATCAAATAAAATTGAAATTTCAGATACGGTAATTGATGTCAGAAAACTATTAATAAAGAAATTTGGTGAAGAAATAATTGCTAAAATCCAACAATTAGAATCAATAGGCAATCTGGATTCTTATGGAATTTTTGAATTCAAAAACATTATTGATAAAAAAACAGAATACTTAAATGAAGAATTTTCAGAAGTTCCAAGTGGTTGTCAGTGTTATTTAACAGACAATAGATTACAAATTTTAAATTCAAAAGGATTTATGGCAGGAATTACCCATAATATTGAAATAGATTTCAGAGATAGTACATTTGAAACCCAAATCAATTTCCATACAGATGGAGGAGAACTACATAAATACAATCGAAAGGATGATTTCATAGAAGATTTTGAATTAAGTTTGGAGAGTGCTCAATTACTTATTTCATCAGATTCTGAATTCACATCAAATGGACTTTTCAAAGGCAAACTGATTGGAACTTCGACAAAATATTTTGAGAAGGAGTATTCTCAAAATGGTGATTTGAAAGAAATACAATTAGAAGTCCTATCCGTATTTGAATGTAAAATACAAGATCATGACATGATAAAATCGAATATTGAAAAGAAGGTAGAGGAATCTAAACGACAAAATAATGGAATGAAAAACTGAGCACAACACTGCGCCAGCGGCCATGCCCAGCAAAAGCTGGGCACGTCGCCGGCGCGAACCGTTGTGTGCCATAAGTAAAAAGCTTTGCTGTGAATAGAAAAATTGCTATAGTAACTGGAGTAAGCCGACTAAAAGGAATAGGAAGGGCAATTTGTAATGAATTGGCTAAAAATGGAATCGATATTTTTTTTACATATTGGCAAGAATATGATAATCAAAAACCTTGGAATGTAAAATCAAATGATCCGGAAACGATCGAAGATGAAATCACTAACTTAGGAGTAAGATGTAATAAGATTGAGTTAGACTTATCGAATACTTCATCTGTAAAAAAAATATTGAATGAGGTGGAAGATAAATTGGGAAGCCCTTCAATTCTGGTTAACAATGCCACATATAGTACCTTGTCCAATATTGATAATTTTTCCGCAAAAGAATTAGATAAACATTATGAAGTAAACGTAAGAGCTACTTCTTTGCTAACAATAGAGTTCATCAGAGGATTTAATATGGAAAAAGGAGGAAGGATAATCAATTTAATATCTGGACAATCATTAAGTCCAATGTGTGGTGAAATTGCATATGCAATTACCAAGGGAGCGATTGAGACATTAACTTTTACCCTTTCTCAAGAAATTGCATCTAAAGGAATAACTATCAATGCAATCAATCCCGGACCAACTGATTCAGGTTGGATGAGCGACGAAATAAAAAATGAACTCATGGGGATGTTTCCAATGAAAAGAATTGGGGAACCAAGAGATGCGGCTAAATTAATTGCATTTTTAGCAAGTGAAAAAGCGGAATGGATTACAGGACAAATTATTCATTCTGAGGGTGGTTATATGAGATAATGAAATACGGCACACAACAATACATATGTCGATCAGTGCCTCCACAAGGTCGGCACCGCCGCATATGCTGACCGTTAGCGGCAATTAAAAAAAACAAAAAAATAAATCACAGAAAATAAATCAGTTAGATAAAAGATGAGCGGAAAATAGCGGATTGGAAGATTGGAAGATAGAAAAGATTGGAAGATTTTTAGGATAAAAAGATGAGTGGATTTTTAGGATTGATGGATTGAAAGATTGATGGATTGAAAAGATTAAAACAGGATAAAAACAAGATGAAAAAAGAAGCCCCACAATTTTTGCATTCCGAAATTACGAACAAAACCATTCAGGGATTTTACGAAGTTTACAATAAAATGGGGGCTGGATTTGAGCCGGGGATTTATGTGAACTGTTTGTTTTTAGCGTTGAAAAAACTGGAACTGTCGGTGGATAGAAACCGGGAACTGGATTTGATTTTCGATGCCGAAAAAGTTGGCCAAATGAGGGCGGGTTTAGTGGTCGAAAATAAAGTGTTGGTCCGGGTTTTCAGCGACAGGGAATTGGACAGGTTTAACGGGCAAAAGTTTATAACCAGTTGAAAGCAAGTGAATTGGCGGTCGGATTGATTTTGAATTTCGGGCTGGACCCTGAATTTAAACGAAAAGACAACGGCTCGGTTAAAGGATAATTTGATGAGTGGATTTTTGGATTTTAAGATGAAAGGATTCGGGGATTTTTAGGATGAAAAGACGGGAAGGATGAAAAGATTGAAGGATAAAAGGATTCAAAAAAAAAGAAAAACTGCCGCTAACAAAGTGCAAAACGTCCATCCGCCCTAAACGGGCGCACGGCGTTTGCACGAACCGTTGGGCATCAGCAAGAAAAAATGAAAACCAAATCCACAATAACCATTTTCCTATTGATGATAAATTCAATTCATATACTGTCTCAAGAATTGAACAGAGGATTAGATTTAATTAAATTGCCTCAAAAGGAGCAATTTGTAGAGTTATCCACAGCAGTAGTTGAATATGCTGACCTTCTAAGGGAATTAGAGATAAAAGGAAGAATAAGGAATATAATAAAAAAACAACAAGAGTTAGAGGAAGAAAGAAAAGCCCAAGACACAATTAACCTAAAAAAAGCATTAGAAAAGAAGTTAGTGGCTTACATTAACTCAAGAGAGGTAACTAAAGCTGAAATGGTTTATCAGCAATTAAAAGAAATGAATAGAGGAAATGAAATAAAATTGATAGAAAACATTTGCCAAATCATATATGATAAGAACAAAATTGAAGATGAAGGATTTACAGAGGACAATTTAAAGAAGTCCTATGAACGTCTACTTAAAATGGAATGGTGCGGGATTGGTCAAATAGAAATAGAAAAAGGATACAGAAATAGACTATTCCAGATACTTTTAGATGATAAGTACTACAAAATTTGCGTTGATTTTTTGAAGCTAATTAGAATAAGTTTAGCAGAGTCTTATAGCGCAACTTTTTCAATTCATAATTTGCAAGAACTACTTGATCGACTCTATAGTAGAAGCGAAGTTAATGAAGAATTAGATAAAGCTGTAAATACTTTTCAGTTAGGAGAATATTATTATGGTAGTTTTCAATATTTTGGATTTACCATTATGATAAGAATGCCTGAAGTGCCCAAAGACCAAGCGCCAACAGAAAAGAATAAGCTAATTAAAATGAAGCGAAATTTTACAAATTCGAGTTTCTATATAGAACAAATGAACAAAAAAAAATAAGCCGATGCCCAACAATGCATACCTGCCCATACCCAGCAAAAGCTGGCTACGTCAGGTATTCTAACCGTTCGGTGCCAGTAGAGAAAAAGGGCAAAAAAATGGTTTGACAAACCGGCAAAACCGTTTTCCAAATTTGACGGGGAAAAAGATAATCTTGGCAGTTCAACCGGTAAAAATTGAAACCCGGTTTTTATATCAGGCAAATTAACAGGTTGAGAATTTTAGAAAACCCGGCTTACAGTTTAGACAAACAGGAAAAACGGTCTTGGCAGGTTCCGTTGCTAAAACGAAAATTACGCTTTAAACCGGGCAAAAATACCTGCTGGTAGTTTCGGAGGTTTGGGCTGCGGTCTGGACAAACAGGAAAAACGGCCTTGGCAGGTTTTTCCGGTAAAAAAGAAAACCCGGTTTTCCACCGGGCAGATAAGTTGGCCGAGAATTTCCGGGAACCCGGTTTCAGAACCAGGCCAACGGGAAAAACGGTCTTGGCAACCTTTCCGGTAAAAAAGAAAACCCGGTTTTCATGCCGGCCGGATTGAAATAAAAAAGAAAACCGGCACCGAACAATGCATGGCTGCCCATGCCTCCCATTCGGTCGGCACGTCAGCCATGCGGACCGTTC
>JAJCYI010000032.1 GCA_029263015.1 Saprospiraceae bacterium
ATCAAAAAGGCCTTACTGTTGATTCCGGGGATTTCAAAGAACTTCAAAAATTTATTACTAGAAATCCCGATTTGCCAAAATGGGATGTACTCATTAATTTTAATGCAAGTGGGTAGGTTATTTTTTACCTGCTCCCTTAAAAAGAAAAACCCTCCGTTGACCCAATGGGAAACCTGGCGATTGCAAGCCCTTGATAGTGGAAGCAAAAGAGATTTTAGTGAAATGGCATTAATTTATGAAAAGATGTTTGCCTTGGATTCCACCGATCAGATCTCCAATTTTATGGCAGGGAGGGCTTTTGTAATTTCCAACCACCCGAAAAAAGCCATCCAAATAATGGAAAGCTTTGATTACCGGTATCATTCGAGAGAATACTGGCAATCTGATGGTAGGGAAGCATGGCGATCAGAAGCCTATTTTAGTGCAGGAGAATATTCCAAGGTTTGCCGAATTGCTGAGGAATATTCCTTTCCTGAAACACCCTTTGTTCTTTCAGCCGTTCACATTAGATCCCTGATCCGGTTGGATAGCATTTCCCAAATAGATTCATATCTAGAATATTACGAAAAACAAGACTATAAAGACATCAATCCTACTTGGCTTTGGTGGAACGTTTGCATTGAACTAAATCGGAAAGGGAAAATAGAACTGTTAAAAAAATATGCCACCCAATTTATTGCCAAAGCAGAAAAGTATAAAGAAATGGGACATCTTAATAATTTTTTTATGGGTTGTGCCTATTATTACCTGGAAGATTATCCCAAAGCCCTTTCTTATCTTCAGGAACCAGATTTATCCCATCACCGGGAGTTAAGTATAGCAGGTGTCTGCCATGCCGCCATGCAGGATAGCACCCGGGCGCAGGAAATGATGGATCATTTAAAATTATTTGATGATCCCTATGATTTTGGTTTAAAATACTATTATCAGGCACATATTGAAGCTGCTTTGGGGCATAAAGACAAAGCGGTGGATTTGTTGAAAGAAGCTGTCCGGGAGGGTACAGCATTTCGCTTTTGGAGGTTCAAAGAAGATCTCTTGCTCATTTCGCTATTTGGCTATCCTCCATTTGAAGAATTGGTGAAACCGAAGGGTTGACCGTAGATGGGAAATCTCTGTACCTGGATCATGTCGTTAGGTATCTGCTATGCCCAACTTGAAGAGATAGAAAAAGCAGAAAAACAGTTGGTCATTCTTCAATCCTATGAAACCACCCTTTCGGAATATGAGGATATCGAAATGAGATCGCCGATTCATATTTACCACCAGGCACAAGTCCTGACTGCCTTGGGACGAAAAGAGGCCGGGATCGAGGTATTAAAAGAGGCGAAAGAGAGAGGTGTCACCTTTATGCCTGCTCGCTGGGGTTACGATATCTTTTTGAAGCCATTGTTCGGTGATCCGGCATTTGAGGAATTGGTGAAGCAGGAGGGCAGAGTGTGGGAATTTAGATTCTCGAAAAAAATACCCAGCATAAATTTCCCTGCTACTTTATGGGAAATAAAAAAAGACAACTCGCCGACATCGCCGGCTACACCGCCCTCATGCCATCATGTTTCCCTACCTTTATCATTTCAAATCCAACCACTCATTTAATATGAAAAAAACAATCCTCCACTCCACCCTCTTCCTCCTTTTCCTAATTTCCGGCTTCGCCGAAATGGCTGCCCAGCAAAAGGAAAACATTTTAGAAAAACTGGAAGCCATCGCCATCGTTGACCAAAAGGTGATGATGCCGATGCGCGACGGCATTCACCTCTGCACCGATATTTACCGCCCAAAAACGGACAAGCCCGTACCCATCATTTTCTCCCGCACCCCTTATAACTTCAACTCGTGGGGCAATGGCGAACAAAAAACCCGAACTGCCGAGCGGGCACTTAGGTCGGTAGAGAGGGGTTATGCCTATGTCGTTCAAAACGAGCGGGGACGCTACTTTTCCGAGGGGGAATGGGACATCCTCGGCGTGCCGCTCACCGATGGCTACGATGCGTTTACCTGGTTAAAAGAACAATCTTGGAGCAATGGCAAAATCGGCACTTTTGGATGCTCCTCCACTGCTGAGTGGCAAATGGCCGTTGCCGCCCTCGACCATCCTGCCCATGCAGCTATGGTGCCACAGGGTTATGGTGCTGGCGTCGGTCGCATTGGTGACATCAACGAGCAAGGCAACTGGTACCGGGGCGGCGCCCAACAGATGCTTTTCACCGCTTGGCTTTACGGCGTGGAACATGACAAGTTCAAACCAAGGATACCCGCCGGAGCGACGCAAGAAGACCTGATCCGCATCTCCCGTTTTTATGATCTCGCCCCCGAAAACCCAAAGGTGGACATGGCCGAAGCATTGGCACATCTGCCTGTCTCTGACATTATTAAAAATATGAACGGCAAAACGGAGATTTACGATAAAATGATCCGCCGCAAGCCAAACGACCCAGCTTGGTTCAAGGGCGGCATCTATCACGACGACATGGGTTTTGGGGTACCGAGTTTTTGGTTTGCCTCCTGGTACGACGTATCCATCACGCCAAATCTGGCACTCTTCAACCACGTCCGCAACAACATTGAAGACCCAGAAGTTGCTGATAATCAATACCTCGTGATCGCTCCAACGCTGCATTGCCGATACAATAGAGCAACAGAAAATACCATCGTCGGGGAACGCAGCGTTGGCGACGCCCGACTGAACTACCATGAGCAGATTTATGCTTGGTTTGATATGTGGTTGAAAGGCGAACAAAACGAATTTAAAGAAAAAACGCCCCGCGTGCAGTACTATACGATGGGCAGCAACAAATGGCAACATGCTGACCAATGGCCTCCCAAAGCTGCGGAAATGACTACCTATTTCCTAACCAGCAACGGCCACGCCAACAGCCTGTATGGCGATGGCCACTTGACTACTTCCAAGCCCGGTAAGAATACCCCACCAGATGGTTTCACTTACGACCCAATGAACCCGGTCATGTCGCACGGCGGCAATGTTTGCTGCACGGGCAATGCAGTAAAAGGTGGCGCATTCGACCAGCAGCAAATGGAGGTCCGTCAGGACATCCTAGTCTATACGACCGAGCCGCTGGAAGATGGTGTGGAAGTAACGGGTTTTATCGAAAGCACCCTGTATGTTTCGTCAGATGCCAAGGATACGGATTTCACCATCAAGTTGATTGATGTATATCCCGATGGCCGAGCATACAATTTGGATGAAACCATCCAGCGCGCCCGCTACAGAGAGGGGTATGAGAAAGAGGTCTTCTTGGAAAAGGGCGAGGTGTACAAATTGGAAATGACGCCGATGTCCACCAGCAATTATTTTGAAAAAGGCCACCGCATACGCATTGAAATTTCGAGCAGCAATTTCCCGCGTTTCACCCGAAATCTGAACACGGGCGGAAATAATTTTGATGAAAAGGAAGGGGTGGTGGCGCACAACCTGGTCTATCACAGCGAGATTTATAAGTCGCAGGTCAGGCTGCCGATCATGAATAAGGAAGAGGGAACTGGGAGCCGGTAGTTGGAGCTGCGATCAGACCGCCGCCAAGGCGATCCGATCGGTACACCCATGTAAATGGCAAATGCATTATCTCAGCAACATAACATCTCCTTCAAACAAATTAACGCTACCATCCAGAAATTCAATTTCTGCAAACCAGGTGAATACGCCAGTATTTTGCAATTGCCCCCTATTCGTTCCGTCCCAGCCATATGTCAGGTCGTTGGGCTGGAAGTTATAATACTCCCACATGACTGATCCCCAACGGTCAAATACAAGAAAAGATCGAATTTTAACAACGCCCTTACCTGCAAAAATGTAAAAGACATCGTTGAACCCATCACTGTTAGGTGAGAATGCATTTGGTATGAAAACAGACCAGTTTTTGTTTACCAATACTGAGAGCTCATCTTCATCAAAACAGCCATTTTCATTAATCAAAATAGAAAAAGTAGTTTGTTCTGTGGGTGAAATATAATTGGTCTGACAGGTGTCGCAATTTATGAGTTCATCAGGCGTCCAAACGATTATGTCCAAGGAATCCCAATCGGGAGTCACCAAAGCTGTCAATAAAGTTGAATCACCATATTGCATAATATTTTCGTTGCCAGTCAAATCCAGTTGTAATTCTACACTCACTTGTTCAGGCTCTTCAAGAATTACATCAATTGAGTTTTCACAGCCATTGCCATCTTGAATGATTATTGAATAGGTTCCGTGAAAAAGATCAGACCATGAATTTTGTTCAGAAAATGGGCTTCCTCCAAAAGAATAGAGATATGGTGCTTGCCCATTGATTATACTATCAATTGTAATAAAGCCATCATTTTCACCAAAACAACTTATTTCACCAACTGTAAAATCTGGTTCTGGGAAGGTGACATTCTGTACTACCAGTACTTCGTCATTGTCAGTGCACCCAAATTGGTTGGTCACGGTAAGAATGTAATTCCCTGGCTCGAACGTTTCAGTAAATCGATTGTTAGGCTCAACTACATTTCCACCAGTCCATTGGTAAAAAGCACCGGAAGTAGTACCCACACCGCCAATAACCACCTCTGTAAACCCACAACCTAATTCACTATCCTCACCAGCATCAGCTACTGGGTGTGGAGCAATAATGACTTCCACAATGGCCTCGTCATCCTGGCAAGGAGGAGTGGCTGTCACGAAATATGTAAATGAATGTGTCCCCGGCTGAAAAGGCAATAACTGGAACGTTCCTCCATTAATTATATTTCCTGTTGAATCCGTCCAGATTCCTCCACTATCTGCTCCGGCCAACATTTGTGCAAGTTGAATAGTCGTATCAAGTTGGTCACAAAAACTGAACGTGCCACTTGTTTGGCCTGCCTCCACTGCCTGACTGACGATTACAGTTTGGACATCAGGGAAAACATCTGAACATCCAGTGCTAAGATCTGTCACAGATATTGTCGAAATTGTCGCATCGGTAGTTGGGAAAAACTCGAAGATATAAGGGCTGGAAATGTCGGATGCTGTTTGAAGGTTTCCGGCCAAGTTAAATTCCAAATTATATGGCCCGGTTCCACTCATCGAGATAGTAACATTTGCAGGATCACCTGAACAAACTGCATCAGTCAAATCCAACATAGCCTGCGGCAATGGATTCCAAAATACTGGTGTTCCAGGAGCGATGTCTTGACAAGGATCACCGAAGTCGATTCCTCCACTTCCATCATCCGAACCCACTACAGCAGAAATGTAATAAAAGAGCCCTGCTGTCATCATACCACCATCAAAGTTGAATACAGGTACATTTGACTGTGCAATCACATTTTCCAATTGATCGCCATTTCCTGTGTGTAAGAAATACAAAAGAATATCATTTGTATTGAGAACAGCCCCTATAGAAACAGGTGCAGTAATAATTTCACCGACACATGCATTAATTGCGGTTGTGCTCATTAAGCCTGCATCTACCATGCAATCACAATCCAAAATACCTGAGACAGTATCCTGACCACAACCATTGGCATCACTGAGGATAAACTCATAAAATTGGTTACTGAGAATAGGGTCGCTCACAAACTGATTCCCTGACAACGTGCCAAACATTGGAAAGACATTGTAAGTGGATGCATCACCACCCTCAATTTCAAAGTTCATCGTATAAGTGTTTGTATCTGGATCGCATTCATCCATTTCATTTACAATAATGGGAGCTGTATTTACGATCACCTCCAACGTACCAAAGACTTGCCCCAAACAATGTTCATTTGACAGATCTGACAATGAATAAACTGTGGAAATATCAGGGGAAACAGAATAGGTCAAATCAGAGGATGCAATGCCGGACAATACCTGGCCATTCAAAGCCAACTCCCAAACAGGACTACCTGTAAATGCTATTTGGAGTTCAGCATTCTTACCTTCACATATTGTTGCAGGACCACTCAAAGTGGCAGTCGGTATTTCATAAAATATCACTGGCGTACCATTTGCTACCTGAACACAAGGATCAGATAAATCCACCCCTCCTGTTCCGTCATCGTTGCCCGCCACTGCGGAAATAAAATAAGAAGTACCATAATTCATCTGGGTACTATCAAAATCAAAAGCTGGTAGATCACTGGTCGCCAGGATGGTTCCAATTGTATCGCTACTATTAGTATGGAGTATAAAAATCAACTGATCATTTGGATCAAGAAATTCATTGGTTGAATCATAATCGGTTGTAGCAGAACCGTTTCCACATATTTCTATTAAATCAGCGGTCATCCCACCAACCAAAGTAAGGCAATTACATTCCACTTCAGCTTGCTCTATGATCTGGGGAGAACAGCTATTTGCATCATCTATTAAAAAGCTGAACCCTATGCTATCTGGAATTTCATTACTTGTAAATGCACCTCCTGAAAGAATGCCAGCAGGCGTTACTAAATAGCTGCTTGTATCGCCACCACTGATTAAAAAGCTCACCGTATAACCTGTCCCCGTCTGGTTACACTCAATTGCAGGTGGAGAGACCTCCACCGCTGTGTTGACCGTAATTTCCGCACACCCACTCACCGTTCCGGCACAAAATGCATCGTTGATTTCTGTAAGGCATATAGTAGTAGATGTGGCTGGAGACAATATCAGAGAATAAACATTGGTATCAATATTATTAATAGTTTGGAGACCAAGCCCATTATCATAAGTTATGCTCCATGGGTTATTCCCCGTAAAATCAATTGTTAAAACAGCCTGCTCGCCAGTACATATCGATTGCCCTCCACTCAATGCAGCATCGGGTATGGCATGAAATACAATTGGAGTTCCAGGTGCTACAGCCAAACAATGGTCGTTTAAAAAAACACCTCCTGCCCCATCTGCATCACCTACCACGGCGCTTAAATAATACGTCGTTCCATAGCTCATAAGGTTTCCATTAAAACTTACCATCGGTGAGGAGAAAAACCCGAGGATGGGCGGTACAGTTGTATTTCCGTTTCCTGAATGAAGGACGAAAACCAATGAGTCGTTACCATCGAAAACGTGATTGCCATCGTAAAAAGCTGTTATGGGTCCATCCCCACATTCTTCTATTAAGCCCAAATCCATTTCCCCAACTTGTGTCGTACAGTTACAAATCACTGCATCGCTCAAATTAAAAGAATCACAATCATTCATATCTGATACCATAAAACTGTAACCGTTTCCACTATTAATAGGATCGCTTGTAAAAGTGTTGCCGATAAGAATTCCTTCTGGTGGAGAAACCTCATAGGAACTCGAATCACCTTCAATGATCTCAAAAGTGACCACATACTTCGTATTGGTTGAGTCACATTCATATTGGATATTGCTCACCATAGGAGCTGTATTGATAGCAATATTCCCTTCTCCTGAAACAGTACCTGAACAACCGATACCATCCTCAACACTTATCAAGGTGATTGATCCCGCTTGCGGTTCTCCTAAAGTCAGCATACTCAAACTATCACTAAATATCAATGGCGCTTGCTCATCGTTATTCACAGCAAATACCACTTTCCATGGAGGTGTTCCTGTAAAATTTAGCGTCAAATCCACAGTTTCCCCACTTCCTTGGCAAATACTTCCAAAACCAGATAATTCAGCAGTTGGAGGAGTTGTCACATAAATATTTATACATTCAACATTATTCGAACCACACTCATTATCAGCAGTCGCACAAAGTTGCACAGAGTCAGTATTCAACCAAGTAACTTCAATGGTCGCTGAATCCAATACAGTTATCAATGTATTGTCAGAAGTTGTCCAAGAATAGCCTGTTGGCTGTGGCTGTCCAGTGGAACTTACGGTGTATTGTACGGCTACTCCAATGCAGGGCTCTGTCGGCCCGCTGATTTGAGGAGCTGGTGGAATTTGGCTATTTAAAATAACTTCAACACAAGTTGTATCGGAGCAGGAGACTCCTCCCCGCTCATGGATAAGCTCCAAGCAATAAATCCCCGGCAAATCCGCGCAGGTGATTACAGAATCCACGAGACCACAGATCCCAGGCCCACTCCATAAAAAGGAGGTCGCACTATTTGGGGCCTCTGCCAAAGTAGAAGCGCTACCATCCAGTATAATTGTCAGGTTCAACGAATCACAACCTAAAGAATCTGGAGGCTGAATAACGGCCACTGGTTCAAGAATGAACAAATCAACAGAAACGATACTGTCACAACCTAAATAACTAACACAGGTCTCGTTATAACTTCCTGATTGATCGAAGATTGAATTGCATATTTGATATTCGTCTGGAGCACAAATCGTTACTTTTCCCAGGTCAGTTGAAACTGGAAGCAACGGATTTATGATACAGTTGACGACGCTGTCGCAGCCCAAATATGAAGGAAGTGTCACCTGATAGAAACCTGGTGAATAATAAGTTTGCCCTGCACAAGTAACGGATTCACCTATACATAGATAATGTTCTTCAGAAGTTGGCAATACGGGTTCGACCGTAACCGAAACACATGTTGTCGGGCTGGTATTGCAGGTATTGGATGCCTGAACACATAGCGTCGCCACACCAGCTGCTATCCAATTTATAGATATTATATTTTGTGTGGGATCGGATGTAATTATACCAGAATTAGGAGGTGTAATAGTCCAAATATATTCGTCAGCTTCAGGCAAGATTGGCACTTCATAAGTATATGTTGCACCAGGAGTACAGGCTAAAACATCGCCATTGATCGGACCAGGTGGCGGTAAAATGCCTCCATTGCCTCCTCCGCCAGGTGGATCAACGACTGTGATGGTATATTGACACACATCTCCATCGTATCCATCAATCATCAAATAATATACTTCTCCAGGGATCAGGTTTTCAGCAGTTACAGTACCATTTGCAGTAGTTCCAGGGTTCCAACAATTGGACACAGAAACAAAGTCATCTGTGCAATTTACTGTTGAATAAATTTCGACCTGAAGTCCAAAGTCAATAAAGCAATTATTTACCTCAAAGAAAAATTCAACAGTAGGCTGGGGTGCTTCAAAAGCAAACCATTGATTATTTTGAACACCACTGCAAAAGGGAGCCGGAATTGTAATCGCATTTAATGGCCCTGTAACATTTGTATAGTTATCAAGCTGGCCTAGCGAACATAATATGCACGCAGCTGGAGCACTGACAGCAGGAATTGGATAACCAGGAGGACAATAATCAGTATTGCACTGAGCGTAAGCTCGATCAGAAATTGACAATACAAAGCCCCATATAAAAATAAAACAGAAGAGTTTGTTCATTGCTACTTGCTAATAATAATTGGGGAGTGTATCAAATGTGCACCGTTTTAAAAAACGGACAATACAAAGGACCTTTGTTGAATGTACAAAAAGCAAGAAAGGTGTCCGTATTGCCTCGAGACAAATTTACGCCCAAAAGGGTGGAACAAAAAAAGGAACAAGCGCCGGTGCAAGTGCAGTGACTGCAAAAGGCACATCACCCAAGGTGGTCAATAATGGTTTGTGGATGACCGGCAGGTGGGACTGGTCAAAGACCTGTTGCTTGAAAGGGTTTCCCTCCGGGGGATATGCCGTGTTGTCAAAATATCGTTGAGCTGGCTGATGGCCTACATCAAAAAACTTTACTCGGCACAGCCGGACGGGCTGAACTACCGGATGCCGGACAAACTTGAGATAAAGCTACAACTCATTGAAAGTGAGCTGGATGAGATGTGGTCGTTTGTCAGCAAAAAGAAAAACAAGAAATGGGTGTGGATCGCCCAATGCCGAAAAACTAGACAAGTCATCGCCTTCCACGTGGGGGGCGGGGCCGGGAAGATGCCCAAGAGCTATGGGAAAAACTGCCGTGTCCCATAAAGTCCAGGGGCTTTTTTTATTCGGACGACTGGGATGCCTATAAAGGGGTGTTCCCTGCGGAACGGCATGTTTCCTCCAAACTGAAAAGGGACACCAACCATTTGGAAAGGCTGAACTGTATCATCCGGCAAAGAGTGTCAAGGCTTGCCAGAAGGCCCTTTCATTTTCCAAATCTTTAGAAAACCATATCGGGGCATTGAAATATTTTTTCTGCAATTATAATTTAGAACAACAGCGATTGTGGGATAGATATGAAAGTGCACATGTGTAACACTACCCAAAAACAAACCTCCTCCATTTGACTCCTCATATAGCTCACTATTCCCACCTGAGTGCCCTCCTTTAAATGTAAATCCATCGATAATGGGAATGATCGATGTTTTGTTCTCAACCAGCATTATTGTCCAGACATTGTCGGATCGATTGGTCTCAAAATCATCAACTATATCGTCTTGATTGAGATCTCCAGAAAGGATGGTTGGGAGATCAATGATATTTCTTTCGGAGAGGCTGGTTTCGGTGCCTGCAAAGCTGCCGTATAATTGGAGACCTTCTTCAATGAGAAAAGTAGTTGACCTTGGGTCACCTGATTTGCCAGGTAGATAAATCCCTTCTGCCACCCAAATCTGGTCACTTTCATTGGCCGACGCTATGGCATCCTGTAAGTCAGCATAAGCATCCTGCCAGGAAGTGCCATCATTTTTTCCAGCAGCAGTGGTGCTAACATAGATTTGAGCTATGCCTATTTGGCAGCCTATGAGGCCATCAAAAGTGTAAAGATAATCTTAACAACAACCGACTTATCCATAGAATTTTGTATCGCTCAAATGAAAAATTGGAAGGGGATCACTCCTTTTCATCCTTCTCAACAGTAGTTCCACCCCGCTCCACTTCCTGCACTTTTACATCCAAGATCATGATTTTCTGCCAAATCTTATTGGAAAGCTCATGGGCAAGCATTTCCACCTCGTTCACGATTTTCAGCACTTCTGAGTCCTGGAAATACTGGACATGTAGCGCTGCCAATTTGGAATTGATGGCCAACAGTTCGGCGCAATAATCAAGGTAGCGGGTAAGTGCTTCGGGCGACATAGGCCGAGGGCTGGAAGCCGTTATTTCAGCACCTGTTAATATAATGCTTGGATCCTTGCTCAATTGGTGCATATCTACCACGTGGGCAATACTCCGCAGGCGGTGCAATGACTGGAATGCCTTTTTCCGTTTCAGCCTATTTTCCAAAGTAGCAAAAAATATGATGCCGATGGAGAGTAGGATGATCTCGTTGGTTGCACTCTCTACGCCCTGCAAAGTTTCCATCAATCCATCCTGTCCGGTATTAGAAAAACTGATGGTGAGGATAGACAACCACACCGCAAAAATGATCAGTCCAGTAATACCTATGATAGTGAGTATGCGGAGCGACCAAAGTGGCCTTCGGAGTTCTTCCACCAAACTGATGATGCCCTGCGCTACTTGCCGGAGTTCAATGGCCACTTTCCCCAGACCAGCATCGGGAAAAGTTTGTTCAATACGCGACTTTACATGGTCCAGCGTCTTGACAATGTGGGCGGGATCGAGTTCGCTGTATTTGCCGGAAGGGAATTTTGTTTTGAAGAACACGGGCTGAAGGAGTGATTAGTGAATTAGTGATTAGGCGTGTCAAGTTTTATCCTTTTGTAAATAGTTGCCAAAGAGAGTTTGATGTCAAATTCATTTAATTCAATAACATCTTCTGGCTCTGTAAAATATTGGGTTTCCCAATTGCCAGAATCGCTGCGGCTGTGCAAGACCACCCACATTTCATCCTGCGATACGATCAGGTAGTATTTCATGGAAGCTATCTTCAGGTACTCCCGCCTTTTCTTCACACGGTCGCGATAGCCTGATTTGTCCGAGGCTACTTCGGCCATCAAAATTGGTTGTTTGACAATGTATTTGTCCTCATCGTATTCAACCGGAGCAACAACTATATCAGGATAACGATAAACCCCAAGGGGGATGACTTCTGTCTTTACATTATGATCGAAAACATTAAACCCTTTTTCATACAGAGGGTCGTCTAACTGTTTTTTGATATTACCAACTATAATGTTGGCACGTTTGGCTTCTCCAGGAAATGGGATGAGGTTTCCATAATAAAATTCATGGCGGACATCGGAGCGTTTTTCCAACTCCAGCCATTCTTCTACGGTGTATTTCTTTTCTATTGTTTCTATCGGTGCAGTCATTAAGATGGTCTTTTATTTTGACAAATATAAAGGAAATGAAAGAATTGCTTCATTGCTGTTGACCATGAAACCATGGAACCGTGAAACATGGAACAATGAAGCCATGACACCATTTAAATCTCCACAATCGTCACCCCATCCCCACCTTCTTTGTTAGCAGGATGATAAATTCGTTTCACTTCGCCGTATTCCCTGATTTTTTCACGCACGACGTTGCGGAGGGCGCCGCTGCCTTTCCCGTGTACGATCTGGAGGTTGTTGGCACTTGAGAGCAACGCCCGGTCGAGGAAGGCTTCAATGATCTGGAGCGCATCGGTCATGGTCATGCCCCGGATGTCGAGTTTGGAATCGAAATTGGCACCATTGCTCACCGTATCCGTTTTGATGCTGGTGGTGGAGGGTAGCGGTTCATTGGCAGGAATGAGGTCGCGTATATGGACGGTCATGCGTATATGCCCCATTTCTACAATGGCCTTTTTCCGGTCCATGCTAACGACCGTGCCCGTGGCTGAACCAGAACGCATTTTCACAAAATCGCCCTCTTGGATAGGGCCGTTGCCTCCGGCTGCATTTTGTTTCGACACAGGCGAATTCGGAAGAGGGACTTCATAAACAGCATCGTGTAAAGTAGAAACGGTCTCCTCCAGTTCCTTTCGTTCCTCCTTAACTTCCGCTGCGAGCCTTTTCGCTTTTTCAAGGTTTTGGGATTCCCGGATTTCCTGGATCACCCGTTGCAGTTCTTTGTTGTCCCGTGCGGTATCTTGAAGTGTTGCTTGTTTTGACGCCAGTTTTTGTTTTTTGAGGCGGTATTCAAGATCGCCTTGCAGTTCATCGTAAATCTTAATGAGGCGCTTGAGCTGTTTTTCCTTATCCATCACGGAACTCAGCTTTTCTTCAACTTCCAGTTTTTCACGTTGCAAGTCGATCAGCAGTTCGTCCACGGCAATCTCGCTTTTCCCAGTCCGTTTTCGGGCGTAGCCGATCACCTTTTTGCCCAGGCCACTCTTCTGCGCTATTTCAAAAGCATACGAACTACCAGGCCTCCCAACTTTGAACATATAAGTCGGAGAAAGGTGCTCCTTGTCGAACAACATAGAACCGTTCACGATGCCTCTATTTTTGAAAGCGAACATTTTGAGGTTGGAATAATGGGTTGTAATGACACCAAAAACCTTCTTATCATTCAGCTCTTTTAAAATTGCTTCCGCAATGGCACCGCCCATTTTGGGATCGGTCCCTGAGCCAAATTCATCAATCAGGATTAGTGAGTCCTTATCCGCTTTTTCCAGGAAAGTCCGCATATTGGCCAACCGGCTAGAGTAGGTCGAAAGGTCATCTTCGATAGATTGTTGGTCGCCGATGTCGGCGAATATTTTTTTGAAGACCCCCATCTCCGAAATCTCGTCCATCGGCACCAACATGCCCGACTGCATCATTAATTGCAGCAGCCCCACCGATTTCATCAAAATGGATTTGCCCCCTGCATTCGGCCCACTCAATACGACTATGCGGTTGTCGCCGAGCAGCGTCAGGTCGAATGGCACCACTTCTTTTCCTTCTTTTTTATTTTTTAAATACAAAAGCGGGTGCTTGGCCATTTGAATGCCAAAATGAGGAATGCCACCCCTAACCCCGAAAGGGGAGTTACCTTCCTCTTTTTGGAGGGCAGTACTGCCAGTTCGGCCAGCAGTATTTTTCCCTTCATCTCCTCCTTCCTTTTTTAATCGTGGAATGTGAGCGTTCATTTGAGAGGCCAACCGCGCTTTCGCATACACCATATCAAAGCGCACCAGCAATTGCAACCAAGTTTCAATTTGGCCGATGTACGGTCGAAAAGTAGCACTCAGTTCTTTAAGGATGCGCCAGATCTCCCGGCGTTCTTCCTGATGTAAATCGAAAATATCGTTGTTGATATTGATAACGGCTTCCGGCTCAATGAAAGCTGTTCGGCCTGTCGCGCTCTCGTCGTGGATGATGCCCCGTATTTTACGTTTATGCTCTGCGGGAACGCTGAAAACCCGGCGGCCATTCCGTATAGATTCCACGTTATCGGACAGCCAGCCTTTATCGCGGTACTGCTGGATGAGAATGCGGAACACCTTGTCCATGTCGCGTTGCCGGTTGATGACCTGGCTACGGATTTTTGCCAGCATCGGCGAGGCATTCGGGCGGATATTCCCTTCTTCGTCAAATACTTTCTGGATTGTTTTTGAAAGTTCTGGGTCGTAATCTACTGGGCGGATGATGTCGAACAGGTGGGGATAAATCTTTTTTCGGTCTTCGTCAAAAAATTGAAAGATATCGCCCGTTATCAGCAGAACATTATTGATTCGGCGCCAGGCATCTTCCGGCAGAACATAGTCAATAATGGCAAGCAGTTTCAAGTCTTCAGACAGGTCTTGATAAGTGGAGAGAGGAAAATGGTCGTTCTGTTCAATGGTGATCTTGTACTCCCAAACCTCGTTAAGTTGTCGCTCGATGGTAGCAACATCTGTCATCACAGGCATCTCTCGAACTCCTTTTTTTCCTAAATCGCCATAACATTCCTTTTCCAGCAGGATAAGGATTTTATCAAATTCGAGTTTTTCGTACAAGTCTTTAGGTTCCAGTTGCATGTCGCTTAATTTCTCTAAGTGCCGAGCAATAAACAAGATGGGTCAATCGGCGCTGTTATTTGTTGCTCGGCACTATTCTGCACATTTTTGCAAAAGTACGGGGATGGGAACAAAAGGTGAGGGAGTAAGTTCTTCCTATGTGAAATATTTCAAAATAAAAAGGAGTTAGCCTTGACCTAATGGTAAGAAATTACGAATTTTGAACGATCCTTGATTCAGCAACGTTTATTATAGGCCAGATTTGTAAGAGAATTGGAAAAAATAATCTACACATTCTGACTTGTCTTTTTTTCTTTTGAGAAATTTAAAAAATCCTCAAAAGAAAAAATTACTGCGTCACCATGCATACCTTATTATTTTCCAATTCCCTAAAAAGAAAACTATATGCCGGAAGTAAAAAGAATCCATGTCATTAAAAGAAAAAATGGCTGGGCCGTTAGAAAACACGGGGCGCAAAGAGCCACGAAGATTTACAAATTAAAGGAAGATGCCATTAACAATGCCATCACCTACCGAAAACTGGGATTCACCGTAGTTGTCCATAAAAAAGATGCTTCCGTTGAAAAATGGATCGAACCCCTCACCCTTCCCAATAATGGGCAAGTCCGCAGAATGCTCCACAAAGTTGCCAGCTAATAAATCCTAATTCTTTTCCCTACTTCAAAACCCTTTCCCAAGGCCAGTTATGGACAATTTTGACAAAAATGTTTTCATCAATTGTCCTTTCGATGATGCCTACCTTCCGTTGTTAAAAGCCCTTTTATTTACCATTAAATACTGTGGGTTCACTCCGCGCATAGCGCTTGAACGCTTCGATTCTGGAGAAGTGAGGTTGGTAAAGATCAAGCAACTGATCGAAGCTTCCATATACAGCATTCACGATTTGAGCCGAATCAAAGCTACCGCAATAGGTGAATACTTTAGGCTCAACATGCCCCTGGAACTGGGTATTGATATCGGATGCCGAGAATACCACGGTTTGGAAAAATACCAGAATAAGAAAATATTGATTTTAGAGTCTGAAAGGTTTGGCATTCAAAAAGCCCTTTCGGACATGTCATTTGCAGATTGTAAATGCCATTTGGGTGAGGATGTACAAATGGTTTCCTGTGTCAGGGAATGGTTTGCAGAGTTGGGCATCAAGCAACTCAGGTCTCCTTCTTATATTTGGGACAAATACAATGACTTCATATCGGAAGTTTACAGGAAAAAGAAGCAAGAAGGGTTCAATCCCTCAGAAATTGAAAACATCCCTATTCCTGAATTCATGGATTGGATCGATGATAAGGTTTAGTGATTAGTGATTAGTGATTAGTTTAATAGTAATTAGTATGCCAAATACCTGACAACCAATTGTTTGCACAATAATAAAATAGTCAATCAATTGCGGTAATGTCCCAAATATCCAATTTCAAACATCTATTAACGAAACACCAACACAATGAAAAAAGCACTGTTTATCATCTCCTCATTTTTGATTTTTTCTTGCCAACCCCCTACCCCCGAATCCATTGAGGTTGCAAAAGCCCAAACGCAATCTGACTACGACCCAGAGGCCACCTTAATGGCCCTTGGTATCAAACTTCCTGATGCTGCAACGCCCGTCGCCAATTATGTCAACGCTGTCCGAACTGGCAACCTTCTTTTCCTTGCTGGCAAAGGCCCGAACAAACCAGGCGGCGGTTATGTCACTGGCAAAGTCGGACAAGACCTGACCATCGAAGAAGGCTACGAAGCTGCCCAGCTGGCTGCCATATCCCAACTTGCTGTGCTAAAAGCCGAACTCGGTAATTTGAACAAAGTAAAACGCATCGTGAAAGTGACAGGCATGGTCAATTGTACTTCTGATTTCACCAACCAGCCCGAAGTCATCAACGGATTTTCTGATTTGATGGTCAAAGTTTTCGGAGACCGTGGCAAACACGCCCGGGCTGCTGTCGGAATGGGTTCCCTCCCGAGGAATATCGCTGTGGAGATTGAGGCGGTTGTGGAGGTGGAGTGAAATGGGTATTGAACTACCAAAAAAAGGCCCGCCCCAAAAAAGGGACGAGCTCCATCGTCATTGGTCTCAAGAAAAGAAAACTAAATATATTGGCGCAAAATTAAGCAGGGTCAATTCGCCCTGACGATCTTGCGGATGCCGTCTTTATAGTGTACCAACTTGGCCTCTTTTGCCTTTGGTACAATGATGGTGTTCAGAAAATGGAGAGCTGATTCGTCGCTAGAGAACCTGCCCAAGATGAGGTAAGAATACCCTCCCCGTTCCAACTTGTCGTAATGGACTTTGCCGAACTGGCGGAATACTGGATTCGCCCTGTCCAATGGATAGGTGGATGATGCGACTTCTATCGCATAACCTATATAAGATACAGGTAATTTTTTGTGGAAACGATATGGACTTGGCGTCTCGGGCAACTTGGAATCAGCAGCCCGGTAGGCCACCTCACCTTGATAGGACAAAGATGATTGGGAATATGCAGTAGCAGCAAAAAACACGGTCGCCAATAACAGCGCCAAAGGGATACGAAGGGTGTTCACGGGTATTATATTTAATAAAATATTAATATAAAATTATGCCAAATACTCCACCTAATAACCAAACCCATTGACTGGGAAGCATTAGGTTTCCAAGTGTGTGTTCATTTAAGGTTTACCCTTTCCGTGCTTGATTTTTGGATATAAACTTCTTCCCTGAAACAGAAGAAGTGAATGAATCGCCTGCCCCGTTTGCTTCTTGAGGGCCAACGGTTAATAGAAGTAGCATGATCACAAAGGCCACGAGGCCAGGGATTATAAAGTGTTCCATGTGTAATGATTTGGTACGTTAAAAAATACCGATTGAGTTTTAGGTGCTTTGGGTCGTAACGGTTGTAGAGGGAAGCGTATTTATCAAATGAAGGGCAAATATATTAAAATAATATTAATACAATAAATTTTGTTTTAAATTCTTTGAACCAGCCAAAAACTATTTTCCGTTCTCTGGTTGTTAATTTTTTTTGAATTACATTATCTTTGCAGCCGCTTTTGAAGAAAAGCATTTTTATCATAACACAATGAAAAGGCGATACCACTTTTTACTTTATATTTTTACCTTTTTACTTGTATACCTACCCACGTGGCGGAATTGGTAGACGCGCCAGGTTGAGGGCCTGGTGTCCTTCATTGGACGTGCTGGTTCAACTCCAGTCGTGGGTACTTTTCGGCCCTGCAAATCTCATTGGTTTGCAGGGCTTTTTTATTTCACATCCTTCCTCTTCCCTTTATTTTGTAGCTTTATTGTTGCATTCATTTGCTAAAAACCAAACCTCCCAACTTCAATGTTCAAACATCTCTCACTAATTGCCATCTTATTGTTGACTGCTTTTTTAGGCCATGGCCAATCCACCATTATTTTAAAACCAGGACCAGAATCAGGAATAGATGCCTCCGTCTGCAATTCCACGACATGGAACACAGGCGACCCTTTCAATATCAGGAATTTTGGATGGATGATATACCAGAGGAACGAATCGTGGACAGCAAATGCCAACGGTTCTCCAGAGCATGATTGGCGGAGTTTGATCTTGTTTGAAGACTTGGATACGCTGGGAGCTTTGGATGTCCTATCGGCCACGTTGAAATTGTACTATGCCCCTGATTTCCCATACTCGAATGGCGGCAGGTATGGGTTTAACCAAACTGAAATATTTAGGATATCGGAAGAATGGGAAGAAATGGAAGTGACCTGGAACACCCAGCCAAATTTTGATGCGAGCAACTCAATAATTATCCCCACCAACAATAATTTCGAGACCATTTCGATAGGTGTTACAGACTGGGCAATTGAGATGGCGGCAAACCCTATTACCAATCATGGCTTTATTTTGATCCCCTCGGACGACGCTCCCTACCGTTCCATGGATTTTGCTTCGAGCGACCACGAAGATGAAACGCTTTGGCCAGAACTCATCATTGAATACGAACCTCTGCTACCGCCCGAACCCACCGATACCTGTGTCTTTGAATTTCCAAATATATTTACACCTGACGGCAATGGTGTCAATGACACTTTCAATGTAGTATCCAACTGCACAACTGGTTTTTCGGTAAACATCCTGATATACGACCGTTGGGGAAACAAGGCCTTTTCATCCAGCGGAGCGCCCAAAGGCTGGGACGGCAAGATCAATGGGAAAAGCGCAATGGCAGGTATTTATATTTTCAAGGCCAGTATCGAGGCCGGGGATGACCACCATATATTTGCGGGGAATATTACGCTGCTAAGGTAGGAGCGAATTCAATAAAATAAACGACTACATGTTTTTCAAGAAAAAGAAAGAACGCATTAATGCCATCGAAATCAACGAGCTGAATTTTGAGGAACTCGTCATCAATTCTGACATCCCCGTTTTACTCGATTTTTGGGCAGCCTGGTGTGGCCCTTGCAAGATCATGGGGCCAATTATGGATGAACTGGCCGAGGATTACAAAGACAAGCCAATCCGTATTGGCAAGGTAAACGTTGAAGCCAATCGGCAACTATCGGCCCGCTTCCAAGTGCAGAGCATACCGACCTTTGTTTTTTTCAATGAAGGAAAGCCCGTGAGCAGGGGGACTGGTTTGGTGCCCAAATACGACTTGGCGGAAGTGATCGAACAGTACCTGCCAGATACGAGAGCCTGAAGCCATGTATATTTTATCAGATTGAGAATTAGACCTTTTTTGAGAAGGTCATTTTGTATTCCCCAATTCGTGAGGGAAAACCAAAGAGTAAGACCATCCAATCCTGATTATTATCATTTTTCCAAATGGATTTTCCTTCATTTTTCAAAAAACAAATCCCTACCTTTGCGCCCTAAATTTGAAATGAGCGGAACTGGCAATTTTCACAAATTTGAATTGGATTGCTGGCCGCAGAATTCATCTCTATGCCTACCTTAATTTTTTCGGCAAATCATTATTCACGACCTTAACCTAACTAGTTGGTTAGCAATATTTTGCAAGACCAATATTTTATTTATTTATAAAACTGAAATCAAATTATGAAGACTTTGAACCAAAGCAATCAATTAATCAATTTGCAGCGTGCGGCGGTTATTGAAGATACCATCAGCCTTGGGCAAGGTCAATTGACCAGCACTGGGGCATTGATGATCAAAACAGGTAAATTCACTGGGCGGGCGCCAAAAGACCGCTACATCGTCAAGGACTCCATCACTGAAAACACCATTGACTGGGGATCTGTCAATATCCCCATTGACCAGGAAAGCTATTCCAAACTTTATAAGAAAGTCATCGATTACGCCAATTCGACAGAGCGGGTCTATGCACGGGATGCCTATGCTTGTGCCAACCCAAAGTATAGACTGAATGTGCGGGTTTTCACTGAATTCCCCTGGCAGAGCCTTTTTGTTTACAATATGTTCTTGCGCCCTACCAAGAATGAACAGGAAAATTTCACCCCTGATTGGAGGGTTTATTGTTTCCCGACCGTGGTTGCCGATCCTGCCATCCACAACACCCGCCAGGAAAATTTTGCCATTATCAATTTTACAGAAAAAGCCATCATCATTGGCGGTACAGCTTATACTGGTGAGATTAAAAAGGGTATTTTTTCTGTATTGAATTACTTGCTTCCGCAAGAATGGAATGTGTTGTCGATGCACTGTTCTGCAAATGTTGGCCAAAAAGGGGACACCGCTCTTTTCTTTGGCCTTTCTGGAACTGGGAAAACAACTCTTTCCAACGACCCCGACCGCAGGTTGATTGGTGACGATGAGCATGGTTGGTCCAATTCAAGTGTGTTCAATTTCGAGGGCGGGTGCTACGCTAAAACGATAGATCTTTCTCCATCAAAAGAGCCACAGATTTACAGTGCCATCAAATTCGGGGCATTGCTGGAAAACACAGCCTTTCTTCCTGACACCTGCACGGTAGATTACGCCGATGTTAGCATCACTGAAAACACCAGGGTCAGCTACCCCATTTACCACATCGACAATATCATTTATAATTCGCGGGGCGACCTGCCGCAAAATATCTTCTTCCTGACTTGCGATTCGTTTGGTGTGCTGCCCCCTATTTCGAAGCTAACACCCGAACAGGCCATGTATCATTTCATCAGTGGATACACTGCCAAGATTGCGGGCACCGAGGAAGGCATCACTGAGCCACAGCCCAACTTCTCAGCTTGTTTTGGTTCTCCGTTTTTACCCTTGCACGCAACTGCTTATGCTGAACTTTTAGGTGAAAAAATCAAAAAAGGCACCCAGAAAGGTGATGGGAAGATCAATGTTTGGATGATAAATACTGGTTGGTCAGGCGGAAGTTATGGAGAAGGCGAACGAACAGAACTTGCTTTCACCAGGGCGATGATCAAAGCAGCCCTTACCCACGAACTTGACAATGTGGAATACCGCACACATCCTATTTTTGGACTGGTCATGCCAACCACATGCCCAGATGTGCCCAATGCCATCCTCAACCCAAGGGATACTTGGCGCAATGAGGAAGAATACGACAAAGTGGCCACCGACCTCGCCAAACGTTTTATCAAAAATTTTGAACAATACGCTGACAAGGCATCGCCTGCAATCATCGCTGCTGGGCCGAAACTTCCTTAGGAGTTTTGAATTCGAGAGTTTCTGAGTTATTGAGTAAGTCCCTCTCTCTTAACTCAGAAACTCACGAACTCAGAAACTCAGAAACTCAAAAACTCACGAACTCAAAACTTCTCCATGAAACAAGCATTCATCATTGATGGTGTGAGGACACCCTTCGGTAACTTTTGCGGCACACTCTCTACTGTCCGCACCGACGATCTGGGAGCAATTCCCATTAAAGCACTGGTCGAAAAATTTCCCAATATCCCTAAAGATGCCTACGAGGATGTAATTTTTGGCTGCGCCAACCAAGCAGGGGAAGACAACCGCAACGTGGCGCGCATGTGCCTTTTGTTGGCAGGGTTGCCATGGTCAGTGCCTGGCGAGACAGTGAACAGGTTGTGCGCTTCAGGCATGTCAGCCATCGTGCAGGCAAACAGGGCCATCAAAACAGGCGACGGAGAACTTTTCATTTCTGGTGGCGTGGAGAACATGACCCGCGGGCCGTGGGTCATTTCAAAGGTTTCAAAACCATTTGGTCGGGACGCCCAGATGCACGATAGCAGTTTTGGGTGGCGTTTTGTCAATAAAAAAATGAAAGACCTTTACGGTACAGATGGAATGGGCATGACCGCTGAGAACCTCGCCAAAATGTACCAGATCAACCGGGAAGACCAGGACAAATTCGCTTATTGGTCACAAATGAAAGCTGCAAAAGCACAGGCATCCGGCAGGTTGGCTGAAGAAATTGTGCCTGTCACTATTCCACAGCGGAAAGGCGACCCCGTCATTTTTGAGAAGGATGAATTTATAAAACCCAATAGCTCGTTGGAGGTTTTAGCAAAACTGCGGTCGGCATTTAAAAAAAAGGAAGACGGCGGAACGGTTACTGCTGGCAATGCTTCGGGCCTCAATGATGGCGCGGCGGCAGTGCTGGTCGCCTCTGAAGGTGCCGTCCAAAAATACGATCTGAAACCCCTCGCTCGCATTGTCTCCTCTGCCGTGGTGGGCGTTGAACCACGCATCATGGGCATTGGCCCAGTTGGTGCTTCCAAAAAAGCACTGGCAAAGGCCAACCTTACCCTTGACGACATGGGCATAATCGAACTCAATGAAGCATTTGCGGCCCAGGGCCTTGCCTGTACCCGTGAACTCGGCCTGGCCGACGACGATCCCCGCATCAACCCGAACGGCGGTGCGATTGCGATCGGCCATCCGCTGGGGGTATCAGGCGCCCGCATTATGCATACAGCTGCATTAGAGCTTCACAAGAAGAATGAAAAATTTGCTTTGGTGACGATGTGCGTGGGAGTTGGGCAAGGATATGCGACAATTATTGAGAAGGTGTGAGTGTTTGAGTTTGGGGATTATCAGCCGGGGAGCTGTGAATATGAAAATTAAAAGAGTGAGTCTTACTCAACAACTCAAATACTCAGAAACTCAAAGCACTCAGAAACTAAAAAAGGGCAGCCACATGGCCACCCTCTAAGAGTGTTAAAAATCACCCGACTTATATCTTATTGCTTTTGGGTTGGTGTGCCGACTGCCTGTTTTTGTGCTTTATTGTGGATTTTGAGACCCTTTTTTGAAAATTTCCCTTGTTTTTTGTTGTCGCTTTTTTGAGGATATCTTCCATCTTTGTGGGGAGTTGCTTTATGCTTTTCTGGACTTTGGCCTTTCCGTTTTACCCGCTCTTTTTTATAGACCTTTTTTTCTAATAAACGGTCGTCTGTTTTTGTAGGCGTAAGGTGGGCCGCTTCCTTTGCTATTTTCCTTTCTTTCATTTCTTCGTTGTTTCCAATTGCTTCCGATTTTTTGGTTTGCTGCGCAAAACTGATTTGGGAAACTAAGAGAAGTGTCAATAGCGGGAGTAACATTTTTACCTTTTTCATCTGAATGATATTTGGTTTATTAATAAGAATGTACACGGTTAAGACAGCTCAAATCGAGAAATGCCACTTAATGCCTTGTTAAAGATTTACGGTAAAAACAAAAGGAGTGTTAAGAACATATTGACTATTTTGCGGCCTTTCAAAATCAACATTTATGAAAACCATTAACTTCGCTGTATTGATTTTAATAGGATTTACTTGCTCACATATCGCCTGCCAGCCAAATAACAGCCAAACCGATAAACACCAGGAAATGACACCACCTCCAACAAAGCTTCTTTCGATTGAAAAGACCTCATTCGGAACGCTCCCCGACGGGCAGCAAGTTGATGTTTTTACGCTCCGCAACAAAAATGACATGGAGGTCAGGATTACCAATTACGGTGGAATCATCACCCACCTTTTTGTACCCGACCAGGCGGGGAAATTGGCCGATGTGGTGCTGGGTTTTGATTCTTTAGCCCCTTATTTAAAAGAGCACCCCTATTTCGGCGCTATCATAGGCCGTTACGGCAACCGCATTGCCAAGGGCAAATTCACACTTGAGGGCAAATCGTATTCCCTCGCCACCAATAATGGAGACAACCATTTGCACGGTGGACTTAAAGGTTTTGATAAATATCTCTGGTTTGCGGAGACCAAAGAAAAGGAGAAAGAGATAACGCTCAGCCTTTACCGGGCCAGTCCCGATGGTGAAGAAGGCTACCCTGGGAACCTGCATATACAAGTTGAATATACGCTCAACAACGATAATGAATTGAGGATATATTATGCTGCCACTGCCGAAGCACCCACCCATGTCAACCTAACGAACCATTCCTATTTTAACCTGACAGGTAATCCTTCCAATCCCATTTTAGCGCATGAAATCCAGATTAATGCAGAGAGCTACTTGCCAGTGGATAACAGTCTGATTCCAACTGGTGATTTCCGGAATCTTATGGGCAGCGCCTTTGATTTTAATCAAGCAAAAGAAATAGGACAGGACATAAAATCAGACGACGAACAATTGCATTTAGCAGGTGGTTATGACCATTGTTTTGTCCTGGATCGGGACAGGGAACGACTCAGCCCTCAACTCGCTGCCACCGCCCATGACCCCAACAGCGGAAGGGTGATGGAAGTATGGACTACTGAACCGGGCATGCAATTATACACTGGCAATTTCCTCGATGGAACGCTTACTGGAAAAGAAGGGAAGGTTTATGGCCGCCACGCTGGTTTTTGCTTGGAAACACAGCACTTCCCCGATTCACCGAACCAACCTAATTTCCCCTCAACGGTTATAAAGCCGGGCAGGACATTCAGGAGTACTACCATTTATAAGTTTTTGGTGAAATAACCTTTAGGGTCTAACTTGAAGTTACGCCCTAAATACAGAAGCGACGCTTTTCTGAAAAAAGCGTCGCTTCTAAACTTAGCGTTTCCGTTTAAAATAAATCCTCTTTCACATCACTGCTTCACCAACTTGAACACCTTCTGCTGGCCATCATTGTATCGCAAGCGCAATAGATAAATGCCAGGATTTAAATGGTTCATATTTGTTGTGAAATAACGTGTATTTGCAGGAACTTCATCAGTTAAAAGCATCCTACCCGTCATCCCCATGACTTCAACTTGAACTGCTGATTGAACATCTCCGTCCCACTCAACAATCAATTTATCTGTCACAGGATTTGGATAAACCTGGAAACTTTCACCCATGGTCGCATTGGTTTCGATGGTTGGGAATGAAGTGCCATTCCCCGGTGAGGTGATAGCTGTTCCACAATAAACCGGATCACTCGAAACCGCGATCAACATATGATCAACAGACGTACAACCATTGGCAGTCACTGTCAGGGAAATGGTAATGTAGCCACCATGCGCCCAAGTCACTGTTGGTGCAGGGTCATTGGAAGTCGATGGATTTGCCCATGGGCCAAAATTCCAATGATAAGTAGCACCAAGGTCGTTTGGCGCAGCCGTGAAAACGACCTGATCGCCAACACAGATTCCACTCGGCTCGTCAATCTCTGCAACAGCATCATCACTTACCGTTATTTTTACTGAATTACCTTCAATCCAATCAGAACAACCAGCAGCTTTTACGCAGCGGGCATAGTAAGTCGTTTCAGAAATAGGCCCTGGGTCGTAGCTCTCTGTCATTACTGGATTTCCAAAAGGATCATTGACTGGCTGCCAAGCACCATTTCCAAAAGAAGGAGGTGAAGGCACGTGTGAATAGATCCACATATATTGGATTTGAGCAGCTCCAATAGCTGGTGAGGCGGAAGTGATCGGAGCAGGATCGTTGCCTGGGCCACAAAGTTCTTGATCGCAACATATTTCACCAGGATCGGTCACGTTTAGGCAGGAATCGTACAGACCGCCATCCACGATGAGGCAACAGTGACCTTCAACCAATGAAATAATGTCGAGGCCGACACCATTTGCATCAAAGTCACTATCTGAGAAATCATCCGTGCAGGCATTCGGTGGCGACAAAGTAAATCCATCTGGCACAACCATCGTTATTTGATAATCGCCAGGAGGCAGCCCTTCGAAAATATATTCTCCATTGATGGCAGAAGTGGTTGTGGCATTAATAGCGTTGCCCCATATATCCGTTCCAGAAAGGGAAAGTTCCACACCTCCCATACCATATTCACCTCCTTCCTTACAGCCGTCCCGGTCAACGTCATTCCAGATTTTGCCACCCGTACAGGCTTCCACAAAAAGATAAGCAGTATCAATGGCTGGGCAGCCATTGGCATCGGTTACCGTGACAATATATTGCCCCGAGGAAAGTCCCTCAAGCGAGGAACTGGTGCTGCCATTGTTCCACTCAATATCGAAGGGGGCTGTACCGCCCGTTATTTCAACAGAAAGTTCACCGCTATCGGGTTCGTCTTCTGTGAGTTGTTGATCGATATTGATACTGACCTGTGGGCCAAGCGCACCATTGATTTCAACAGAATCTGAATCTGTGCAGCCATTCTCATCAGTAACAGTGACAGCATAAACACCTGCCACCAAACCAGAAACGTGAGTTGTGTCATCCCCTGTGCTCCAAACAAAGGTGATGTCGCCAATACCTCCAATCGCTGAAGCACTGACAGAGCCAAGTTCATCACAACTCACATCAATACCAGAAACAGTCAATTCAACTGCATCGGGCTGGCCAATGGTGACTGTAGCTGTGGCAATACATCCTGTTGCATCGATGACAGTTACGGTGTGGTCGCCAGCAGCAAGATTGTTGGCTGTTTCGCCAGCATCGCCATTGCTCCAAGCGTAAAGAAAACCACCAGTACCACCTGAGGCAGAAGCAGTTGCACTGCCATCAGCACTTCCAAAACAGGTAGCATCCGTATTTTGTATTTGAATCGTTATTTCATCATAAACTTCTAAAGTAATGGTGTGGGTGGAATCGCAACCATTATCTGAAAGGAAAGTCATTTCATAATCTCCAGCATTGCTGGTTGGCACTCCAAATATATCAGCAGTACCTCCAAAACAAATGGAGATTGTTTCAAAAGTGAAAGAATTTGGCAGTACAGCAAGATTAATGGTATGGATGGAATCACAACCATTCGCTGCTACTAAGGTATCAGAAAACATGCCTGACACCGAAACTGGGTTTCCAAAAATAAAAACCGTATCACCGTCGCAAATCTGGGCATCTTCAATGACATGGGTGGTCGGAAGTACGGTTACCGTAATCGTATGGATAGAATCGCATCCATCCTGCGAAGTAAATGTTACTGAAAATTCACCTGACGTACTCACGGGGTTTCCAAATACAATGGTTGTTTCTCCATCACAAATGGCGATACTCTCTGACGTTTCGATGTTCGTCAATACCGTTACTGTTACCGTATCGGTACTGGCACACCCATCGGCAGTGGTGCCGGTGACAATATAAGTGACAGTCATGTCTGGCGTGGTGGTCGGATCAGGGCAATCATCACAGGAAAGGAAGTCGGAAGGCGTCCATTCGTAAACATCAAAACCAGTTGCTGCAAAAGTGTGGCTACCACCTTCGCAAATCTCAACATCTGGCCCCAGGTCTAGGTCAGGTCCGTTGAGGGTGACGAGTATGGCATCGTCCTGCATTTGGCCACAAAGGTCAGTTACTGTCACTGAGTAAGTACCGGGAGCTGTCACCAATAATGTTTGTCCGTCACTGCCGTCGTTCCATAGATAAGTTGCAAAGCCAGGTCCTGCATCCAATTCCACTTCATCCACCAGACAGTCTTCAACATCTGGCCCAAGGTCGAGAATGAGCAGTGGTGGTTTAATAGGTAAAATATCCATTGCGGTAGCAGAACAACCATTTGCAGAAGTTACGGTCAAGCTTATCTGTACCCCACCAGGTGGAGTAACTTCAAATACAGGATGTTGGTCGGTAGATGTGTGGTCTATTCCGCCAATTGTCAGCACCCATTCCCACGATTCAATGGTAGAAAAAGTATCCACCGACAAATCGGTTAATTCGATCAGCACATTTTCTAAACACTCTACCAGTTCCACTTCAAAATCCGGGAGTAACGAATTCGGTTGAACACTTACCACTGCAGTAAACGTATCCACACAAATAGCTCCGGGCGCTGCTACCAGCACAACTTCGTATTCACCATAATCGCTGTAAGTATAGCTTGGGTTCACGTCGGTGGACATGGCCCCTGGATTGCCAGGGTCATTGAAAAACCACTCAAAGTCATTTGCATTTATACTTTCATTTATGAAATCCACAGTCAGAGAACCACATATCGTTTCGGGTTCAAGGAAAGCAGAAACGATAGCTTCACAATCCCCAATATTCACCTGATAGTCCCGTCGGTTCACACCAATAAGTTCTCCGTCCCTGTATTCTTCCACACAGATGCCGATCACAAACTGACCCAAAATGGTCGGTATGCCAGTGAGCAGCCCCGTCTCCGAATTAATAGTCATCGGCATATCTGGCGGCAGGTTTATCATGGTACTTACATCGTATGGAGGCAACCAAGGCACGGTATCATATGGAGGTGGATTTGGCGGTTGAGGCTGCGGGTTGATGTCACTGGCCCCAGTCAGCGGGTTGCACAGTTTGTACACCAACGAATCCCCATCATCGTCCACGGCAGACTGGTCTATATTAAAAGGCACATTTGCACAAAGAAAGAGCGGCGGCCATTCATTGAACACAGGGCTGTTATTGCATTCCAACAGAGCGTTTTCTGAAATGACGATGCTATAGGTGGCCCCAACATCCTCAGGGGCGATCAGGTTGACTATCGTATTGTTCCGACAGCACCGTTGGTACACTAGGTGGTAGCCTCCCGGAATAAATGGCAGGAACACTGTGGTCGTGTAGGTGGTCGTGTTTACACAAACATTGGGCGGAATAGCGAGGCAATCATCATCCAACGTCGGATCAATGGTGTCGTTGAGCATGGGGTCAAGCGGCACCAGAATGTTGTTGAGCAACAAGTTGGTTTCATTACTGAACACTCCGATGGCAGCAGGATTGTCGAACCAAGGAATGCCATTGAAGCAGTCCCTGAAAACGGTCAGTTTGATTTCATACTGGTCATTGCCGAGGCATTTGTAAGTCATTTCACCACCCACAATGTGGGTAGCTTGCAGAGAAAGCGGCATTACAGCCAATAAGATAAAGGTAATGAGAGTGGTAAGTTGGCGCATATTTAAATGGTTGTTAATATAAAACCGGCTTGGGATTCGGATTTGGAATTCACATTTGAAATATTAGTCCAAATCTAATGAATATCATATAAGGGGGATAGGATTAGGATATGTTATTTTTTGTAAAGTCAAAAATTGTGCAGATTTTGAAGGGAAGGTGACTTTTGGAATTCCAGTAGGTGAGTTGAGCATAATTTTCCCAGCCCTTTCATTTAGCCTATTTTCTGTGGACTACGTCATTGTAAAAGATAGTTTATGGAGAACATGAGCATCAGGAAACACCATGGAAAACAAATACCAATAGCGTCAGTTGGCAAGAATTCTTTAGTAGACTTACAAAAGAAATAGGTGTTGACACTCCTGCACCAACACCTATTTTACTACCCTCAAAGTACCATGCTTACTTTCGCTTCTTCGACCTCGTCGCCTTAGCTTTTCTGCTTGCAGTAGGCTTTTCACTTGTTTCAGCCTTCGGCAAATTAGTAGGATTCGGCCAAGTATAATTTTTATTGAACCAATAAATGCCAAAGGCCAGCAACAATACTGCAAGGATCGACGCAATCATGGAGATCATTTCACCAGTATAATAGCTATTCGGATGGAAAACCATTTTTACTTCGTGCTGTCCAGCAGGTAATTTTGCCGCACGCAGCAGGAAGTTTGCTTTGGTAAAATCTGGTGCGGGTTCGCCATCAATATACATTTTCCAGCCCTTTGACGGTGGGTAATACACTTCTGAAAATATTGCCAATTGTTCGGATTTTGCATTGTACGTGTACACCATTTCATCAGGATGGTAACTTGTAAGTTGGATGCTCGCCGTGCTATCAAACTGAGGTTGAAATCCTTTCAAATCTCCTGCGTATTTTTCACTAATGATGGCTTTGTCCCGTGGCACCAAGCTTACCAAGGCATTGTATTCAGCATCAGCATCAGGCAGGATTTCCAGTTCTTTCACAAACCAGACATTGCCCAATACTTCCGGATTTTGAATTGGTTGTCCGTTTTGACTAATGAAATATTTTGCATTCAACATGCCATATATGTGGCCATTGGCCGAAGGATTGCCCAAGTATTTTTCAATCAATTCCTGGTATCGCATGAGTTTTGCTGCATGATACCCCCCCATACTTTCGTGGTGATAGGAAGCCATCGCATCAGAAAACGGGCTCCTCCTAAAGTCGACCACCCGATAATGCGGATCAGGGTCGGCCATGATCTGTTTATCCACATCAGTTGGCTCCATCATACTTGAGCGTTGGTTTTTTGAGATATAATCTTCTTCACCGATAAAACGAGTGCCAATGCCCCAAATATCGATGAGCGAAACCAGCCCAATGGCCAGCACCGCCCACACTGCTGCGAACCGTTTCTTCATCCAAATCCACAACAGTCCAAATCCGAGCACAACAAACAATAATGACCGATAAGCGTCGGCCTGTAACAGACCTGCCCGGTCTTCAGCAATTGCCTCGGCAAGGGCAGGCGGGAATGATTCACCTTCTTTGCTGTAATCCAAACCAAAGCTTAACACAAGCCCCAACAGCACCAATCCTCCAGTGATGGCCCCTGCTTTTATTAAAGCCGATTTTCGCTCAGTACTACTCAGGTTTTTATCGAAAAATTCTTTTAAACCAAGAATGGCCAGTAGCACCGTGAAGAAGTTAGTAATGCTCAACGCCATGGTCACTGCCCTGAACTTATTGTACATCGGGAAATAGTCAAACACAAAGTAGTTGAATGTCTTGAAACTATCCCCCCAAGCAAACATGATTGTCATGATGACCGAAATCACAGCAAACCACCGAAATGGACTTTTCACCAAAAAACAGCCAAGAAAAAAGGCCAATATAATAACCGAACCCAGATACACCCCTCCCATAGTAAAAGGCTGCGACCCCCAATAATGCTTTGTCTGTTGGGCCAGTGCATTGGCTTGTTCTGGATTGTTCATTTTCCGCAAGGCTTTGGTAGTCGCGCTGTTTGGATCGCTGACAAAATACTCACCGCTGCTCCCCCCTACATAGTTAGGGATCAACAAGTTAAAAGTCTCCATGATCCCATAGCTCCAACCAAATGCATAGCCTTTTGATAAGCCTCCTTCCCCTGCTACCGAGCCAGAAGCCCCAGCCGCTTTTTGTGTCAATTCAGATTTGCCACGGATGGTCTCTTGTGAATATTCATAGGTTGACCAAAGTTTTCCGGTGTTAGAAGCCACGCCCAGCAGCAGTGCAGCAGCAGTAAACACAGATGCTTTAATAAAATGAGGCATCGTACCATTTTTGATGGCATCCGCCAAGTACACGCCTCCAAATACCAACAGGCTCAATCCAAAATAATAAGTGATCTGCACGTGATTGGCATACACTTGCAGTCCCATGAACAGAGCTGCCATTCCAGCTCCAAGCCAATACTTTCCTCGATAGGTCAGGATCACCCCGGCCAGGGTCGGTGCCAGGTAGGCAATCGTCATCACCTTTGTGGCGTGCCCCGCCTCGATCAAATCCAAAGCATTGGCTGACAGCCCAAAGCCAATTGCACCTGCCACGGCAAGTCGCCAATCAACTTTCAGCACAATGAGCAGCAAATAAAATCCACTCATCAGCAGCAATGCCGCTGTGTGCGGTGCTCCTTGCCTATTTCTCAATACTCCTATCGAGAAAATTGGCTTAATCAGATTTTTGGAAGTGTACCTGATCTGGTAGGTCGGCATCCCCGCAAACATGGCATTCGTCCAAAGTGGATAAACGCCCGTTTCTTTTTGTACCTTTTTAACTTCTCCCTGCATACCTCCAGCCCGAAGTATATCCCCTTGCTGTAGCGTCTTCCCCTCAAACACGATGGGCTTGAAATAAAA
Source organism: Saprospiraceae bacterium (assembly GCA_029263015.1). Taxonomy (GTDB): domain Bacteria; phylum Bacteroidota; class Bacteroidia; order Chitinophagales; family Saprospiraceae; genus UBA6168. The sequence continues at coordinate 31,640 of JAJCYI010000032.1, forward strand.
AAATGAAAAGGTCATCATGATGAGCCATGCGTAGATGTGTGGGAGAAATGTTTTTAGTTGTGGCATTGAAGTGGTGGTTGAGTTTGAAAATATAGACCATGTAACTCCATAGCAGCTGCAAACCGAAATCATTCAAATTGTAATTAATTCATATTTGTTTTAAACGATGCAACATGGCCATAAGGCTGAACCCTAATACTGGTGACATAATCAGCAGTATTAGGGAATTAAAGAATAAAAAAATGGGTGCAAATGAAATAAAACCACCAGTTGTGCTAGTTAAAAAACGAGTTCTTTGATATGAAGCAGGGGTTCATCCATTAAATAATTCAAGTAAGCGGCCAAAGTGAGTCCCGTTAATTTAGCAATAATTCGGTTGGTCAATCCCCATTTGCTTTTTGCCCGGGTGTATTGGATATTAAATTGCTCGCACAATAAACTATTGGTGGTTTCGACGATTTTCCGGTATTTTGCTAAAAACCATTTTTCCCCTTTGGTCAATTTATTTTCTTGATTATCTCTTGGGGGAATGATAAGCCGCAGGTTGTCAGGGTATTGCAATCTTTCTTCAAGGCCAATGTACCCCTTGTCCGAACCGATGCCAATTTTTTGGCGGTAAGTTTCGACCAGGTCAACAGCGACCTTGACATCGTGGTGGGCTGCCGAGGCAAGTACATAATGTGCCGGGATTCCTTGCCGGGTGACAATCAAGTGAAGTTTGAAGCCATAAATTTTCAGGTTTTTGCTTGCACAAAAACCCTAAAGCAATTTATTGTCAACTTCAAATTCTTCGCAAAACCGCATGTTCCGGCCCGCTCTTGCCCGGGCACATACGGGCAAAGGCATGCTGTCCATCAAATGCCAACCTTCAAGGTACATCCCAAAACTTTCCACCAAAATCTGTCGCATGACTTCTGTTAATTGCTGAAGGTTTTTACTTCGGCGGTGGTACCGGGAGCAGCTGATCAATTCGGGGAACAGGGGCAGATAATTCTTTTTGACAAAGCGGTGCCATGCTTTTTCTGAATCTGTAAACATCTGGCACACAACGTTTAACGTTATTATTTCAATGCCTGAAAAAGCAGATGCCGACCCTGGCCGTGAAACCAAATGCTTGACGGGTTGATAAATTTCATCTAAAAAATAGAAGCAAACTGTTATGAATGTTTCTAAACCTGAATATTTTAGGTTAATTTCAAGCGTTTTTTTTTCATGGTTATCTCATTTTGAATTCGCATTCACGAGATAACCATTTTTGGTGAAACCCTATTCATTTCAAAGAACTTTTCTCTTTTTAACTAGCACAACTGGTAAAACCATATTATATATCCATAATATGTAGACCCTTTTGGTGACTCCTTCTTGAAGAGTTTATAGTACTTAAAGGCGTTGTTGCATGAAAAAAAGTGGCAAACCTCTCTCAATTATTTAAAATAATTAAGCCGCCATTGTTTTAGAATTAGGCATACCAACTCTTGTCATTTTATTCAAGCATTTTATTTTGACCGCAGCTTCCGTTTTTTGCTTCTCAAATATCCTCGAATAAAGCGTTGGCCCAAAAATAGTTTTAAACCTCATCATTGCTGTTTCCGATAAACTCTGCCTGGGGTAGTTGCTGTTTTTCTTCCATTCTGCCCTTCCAACCTCTTCTATTTTTTCAAGTATTCTATTTCTGTCCAAATCCAGTAGCTCGTCAAATTCATCTACCCAGTAGATTGCATTTTCTTGGGGTTGGATTATCCCCTCTATTTCCTTCTCTTTCAACAATTCCCATATTTCATAAGTGTCATAAGCCCCATCCCCGCAAAATTTATCTATCGGTGACCCTTACCTGTCCCAACATTTCTTCCACCTGCTGTGCATCGCCGTCCCCTTTTCCCTTTTCAGTCAGTATTTGAACATGGACCAGCCCTATTTTTTCATCCACACCCAAATGCAGTTTCCGCCACGTCCGGCGTTTGCCTACGCTATGTTTCCTTGTTTTCCATTCCGCTTCCCCATATACTTTTAGGCCGATCGAATCAATTACCAAATGTATTAGGAGCCTTGATTTTGGCATTTCGATACCTATTTCCTGACCCTCCCCTCTCCGCCCAGCGGCATATTTGGGTATAGTTGGGTATCCCTATTTCCAATTTCATTATTTTTATGACCGACTTGGCAAACCCTTCCAGCTGCCTATATGGAGTTTAAACACCGCTTTTGATTGTAACAGGCACTCTATGCATTCGTCGGAATATACATATTGTGCACCATGTTGGTCCGGCCCTTCATAATACCAGTCCTCTACAGCCTGTTCTTCTATCCAGATGGTGATGCCCCCCCCGCCCACCAAACTCTTGTTGTAATTGCTCCAGTTCGTTACTCGGTATTTATCTTTTTTCTTCGTCCCTTCTTTTCCGACCGCTTTCGATGCTATCTTTAGTCATAGGTCAAGGTTTATACGTTTGTTTTGTCGTAAAATCAAAAATACAATACTTGGCCTATTTTTTTAGGTCATCTTCATGCAACAACGCCGTACTTAAACCCTATAATCGTCGACTCTTTTTTCCAAACAGCTTGGAAATAACCTCCACTTTGAGACATCTTACGGTGTGCTTCGTAAGCGTCTGAGCTATTAATTAAATAATAATCCCCAAGCATATCTTCATAATCACTAAACCTTATAGGAGTTATAACACCTGATTTTTGTGAACTTTCTTTGCCATTTCTCGCTTGCAAAAGATAAATTGAATCGCATGTTCCCAGCACATAATTTAGATAATTTTTGACGATGCTTGGTTCCATTTCTCCAAAACTCGCAGCATTCCAAAAAGTGTCAAAATTATAATTGCCAAGCAGCGGAAATTTCCAGTTTCCCAGCATATGCACTTTTCCTTCTTCTATGCCATTTAAATCTGTCCAACTTAATGTATCTGAAGATTTTATTACAATATGATTTCCTAAAGATTCGGAAAGGTATTTTTCGCATAGTACCAATGGGTATGGTAAATCAAAACATAATATAGTTAAATTCGGAAACACTTTTTTAAGCACTTCAACTTGAAATCCAGATCCAGATCCCAATTCTACAACGGTTTCCGTACCCGTAAATTTTAGATGTCTTTGAGCAAAACACAATCGTATATAAAAATTCAGAAATTGCATGGTGTATTTCTTGCCATTAATTTCAAATAAATCTGACGGGTTTCCAAAAGTGCTAGTTTCAATTTCCGAAATAGGTTTTAAATTTGCTAATTCACCCTGGGTAATACAATTCTTATATGCCATTTCCCTAATGTCACTTAGCCTTAAAGAATATGGTAAATAGGATTTCTTAGTGATAAAAAGTGAACGAATGATTATTTTTATTAACTTCAAATGAAATGGCATATCTGGATGATAATGATATACGGATTCACTAAATCCAAATGTGCCAAAAATGGGATATACCCCACTTCTTAATTGATTAACGTCAGCTTTCTCAACCTCATTTATTATTATTTTTTCATAAGATTTCCAATATCTTCCTGCTTGAAATATTTCCGGAGCCTCGTAGTATTTGTCTAAAAGTATCTTAAGGTGTTTCATAAACTATATTTGATATGTCATACAATTTATAAACCCTTGGCTGGATTTACAAATTGTACACATTGAGGATTCTTATGATATAAGTGGCCAAAAAGTCAAGGATTGTCCGTTTTCCTTAACCTGAGAATTATTCCACCTGGAGACAAAACATTCATTTTCAATAAGACAAACTGTATAACCTTTGAAAAAAGCTCAATAGGTAATATTGGAAGTAACAAAATCCTGAAGATCATTGACTTGAAACTGTGTCGTTCTCGGAAATTAATGAATATTTCAGCCAATGAATATTTAAACAAAGGCACTCGATAATAAGATATTTCTATTTCACTTTCATCAAATCCCGCATTTAATGCTACTAATTTTAGATTTGTTTTGGAAAACGAAAAAAGATGCCTTGGAGGGTCACAATGCCAAAATCTAAACAAATAGGATTTTATTGAATCTTGTAACGAATTGTATTTTAAGGCCCGATTAAAATATCCTTTGACGGTAATCAATGGGTTAAAAAAAAATTCCGTATTTCCACCATGAGGTGTTTTAATTAATATTTCTCCACCATCGCATAATACATTTTTCATTTCCACAACATAGCCTACAGGATCTTTAACATGTTCCATTACGTTATCCGAAAAAATATAATTGAACCGAACATTTGTCTCATTTAAACTTTTAACGACAAACCCATCTTTCAGTCCATATAGTGTCTTAACATATTTTTCAGCCTCTTCATCCAAATCATGATAATAAACATTCAAACCTAATTCACAGGCAGCTTTATAAGCACTTCCGGTTCCACCTCCAAAGTCTAAAAAATTTTGATCCTGAATTTCGTGCTTGAAATCAAACATCATCATAAGTTCTTTCTTCTTTTTTTTAACCTGACCGTTAATTTCATTTTTGCCAAGCATATTATAAAGAAATCCTTGATAAAATTCTGAAAGCACATCATCTTCTGGTTGTGGAGAAGAAAATATCAGTCTGCAATTTGAACAATTATTTATTACATATTCTTTCCAATTTATCACCTTATAAATTTTCTTTGATTTGCATATCGGGCATTTCAGACCACCTTCAACGTTTGTACTTTTTGACATAAATAATTTTTGAATCGATTATTACTCCTTCAATAAAATTAATTACAATAATTTACCTTTCCTTTTTAATTTCATATTTCAACAAAACATCCTGAAGCATCTCCGATTTATCTAAGACTGTTTCTACAAACTCACGAAATGCCCCTTCGCCACCATTTTTATTGGTCACAATTTGAACAAGATTTTTAATATAATCTGGGGCATTAGAAGGAGCACCCGATATCCCAACTTTTTTCAAGAGGGCAACATCATTTATGTCATCACCAATGTAGGCTACATCCTCCCAATTTATTTCAACAGATGACAATAAAGCACTCGCAACCTCAACTTTATTGGTCACTCCAAGATACAAATAGTCAATCTTAAGTTTTTCTGCACGCCTTTTTACAATCTGAGTATCTTCCCCCGAGATTATCCCAACAGGTATCCCTAATGATTTAGCCATTAATACACCAGCACTATCAGAAGTATTAAATTTTTTCAATTCATTTCCTAACTGGTCATAATACATGCCCCCATCAGTCCAAACCCCATCAATATCAGTCAAAAATAATTTTGGTAATTTTATCATCCAGAAATGTATTTAGAATATATAATTTCATTAGAGAATATGATTTCTTTGGCAATTTTTCCAATAATTCTTCCTCTATCATACCACTTGTAACCATCACCAGGGCTCAACAAATGCAGGTCGCTTTCTTCAATTATCTCACCTTTATTTATTTTTCTTATAGCAGCGATTGATCTTTCAAGTTTGACTTTTGATTTTTTTACCGATGGATCAATGTGCATTTTATTTTGACCAAAAGAAGATTCAACATTTCGAATATCCCGCATCATTCGATGTATGCCATCTATTGCAAGAGACCCTGCCTGATCTGTCCCTTTCATCTCCCTATCAATAGTAATATGCTTTTCAATAATTTCAGCTCCCATAGCTACAGCTGCTATTGGGATAGCGATGCCTATTGAATGATCAGAATAGCCAATTCTATACTTTGAGTACCGCTCCTTTAAAAATTTAATGGTATTTAAATTTATATTTTTATATTCCGAAGGGTATTGGGAGAGACAGTGAAGAATGCAAATGTTTTCATGATGTTTTGTAATTACATCCAGAGCTTCATTCAATTCCTTTTCCCCCGCCATTCCTGTGGAAATTATCATTGGGATTTTAGTTCCTGACATGGCTTGTAATAGGGGCAAGTTCGTTAAATCTCGGCTTGCCACTTTAAGATAATCTGGTACAAAATAATCCAAAATTGATAAACAACCTATTGCACATAACGTCTCAACGACATCCAGCCCTTTAGACTTGGCATAAAGATATAATTCATAATGCTCCTCATTAGAAAGCTCCAATGCCGCACGATGTTCGCCATATGTTTTTCCGAAAGAATGAGGGGAGTCATAAGGCCTGCTCATTGCAGAGTTTGACAACTCAGCATTTAAATCCCTTTTTGTCAACTTGACAGCATCCATATTTTGGTATTGGATGCCGAACAATTCATCCACTACCGAACGTGAAGCCACATCAATAAGCAATTTAGCAATATCAACAGATCCATTATGGTTTTGTCCGATTTCTCCTATTACATAGGTTTTACTCATTCTTTTAGTACTTAATTTTACTTTGTATTATTATTAATTTCAGATTCCATTTTCTGTAAAATAGTTTTATCTGATTCAACCATATCCACCAAATCTTCTACATTTTTAATTTTTCTTTCTACGCAAATATCATACAATCCCTGTAGCGTATTAAAGTCGTTAATCGTATCTAACGTAAATCTAAGCGAAGATTCATTTTCCAGAAATTCAGGCAAAGGTATCTTCCCAATCTGAAAACTGTCAGGATTTGAATAAATAAAACTGGTTACGTGTTCTTGATACGTTTTTTCACGGGTGGCAGTATTTGCCCGTTTAAGTGCTTTTGCAGAAACCCATTCTGTAAATAACCCTAAATGAGTTTTTATCACAGGCACATCGTTTTTCGTAAAAAAACTTAAATAATCATAATTATTATCCAAACCCACACCTACAATCTGTTCAAAAAACTTCTCTTGCAAAAAAGGATTATCAGAACAGATTCGTATTACACTAGAGAAACCATATTTATCACATACCTCAACAAATCTACTCAAAACATTTTCTTCCGCACCTCTATATATTTCAACACCATTCTTAATGGAAAGTAATTCAATAATGTCATTTTCACTATTTATACTCGAAGCCACAACCACAGGAAGCCCGTACTTGTTCTTCTTGAACTTGTTTATAATTATTTCCAATATTGAGCCATTGTTGTAAAATGGCCTAACAATTTTATTCTTCAGTCTAGTAGAGCCAGACCTAGCTTGAATAACAATGCCAACATTTAAATCATAGTCCGTTTTTACCATAAAAACGAGTTCAATTTTACCGCTAACGGATGTTGAATCAATTAAAATTACTCCGCCAACTGTGCCTTATATTCACATTTGACTAATACACTCAACAGCCAAATTTATACTTTTACCCTCCATAACTGTGCCTACCAATTCGTTATAATATTTTGCTTTCTCAAATACAGGTTCTTTTTCAATCTCATTTTTTTTAATGAATGAGCAAACATCCTCCACAGTTCCCGCATCTTGAATCATTCCATTTTTAATAAATCCATAATAATCCTTCATACTTTTAAGCCCTGAAAAACAATAATAAACACATGGAATGTTCAAAAGTGTAGCTTCAAGATGAATTGAGGAATCCCCTCCAATTAATAGATCCACTTTTGTCAAAAATTTAAATGCCGATTCTTTTTGACTATTTGATTCAAAAAGATTTGAATCATCAGTAAATTTCAAATCTCGTCTATCCATGGGGTGCTTTCTATAAACAAATTTGATAGATGAGTTTGCAATAATTATTTTAGAAACCAAATCATGGATAACACCAACATTATCAGCAGGGTTTAAAGCAATCCCAACAATTTTAATTTCTTTGTCAAATTTTCTAAATTTTACGTAATCATCAAATTTAGGCATGCCTATTAATTTGACTACCCCCCGTATAATGCCCGCTTTCTCGTAAGTTTCGAGGGCGTGATTACCTTCTAATAAATTCAAACTAGCTAATAATGGGGGAAAATACCCAGAAACACTAGCATGTTGGATGTACACAGTATCAATGCTGAGATGCCTTGCGGCATGCATTAGACTTCTGGTAAAAAAACTATGGTCGTTAGAGACAATTACTTTTGAAGGTTTATATTTTTTTAATAGAAAAACACAATACTCATAAAGCCCTGTCATCTCATACACAGCCTCTTTATACTCCTTAGCTTTTTGTTCGTTGTTCTTTTTTAATTTTTTGTATGTTTTAACAAAACCAAACCACATCCACACTCTCTTCAGTCCAACTAAATAAATAAATCCAAGCGAATCAAAATCCCTATATAATCCAACCCAAACTACATTCTGAAGTCTTTCAGCCAAAGGCATTAATGCATTGTATTGATTCCTTGTTTCTGCAAACACCCATATTTTCCCTACTATCTTTTTCCTATTGACTAAGTGGTTTCGCAATTCCATGCTTCCAAAAAGCCATTTTTTAAAATAACTAATTGTATAAACAATTATTTGAATCCATTTCCCGGTCAATGTTTTTCTAATGAACTTCTTTTGTAATTGCCCAGGCAACGATTTCACATAACCATTATAATACATGTGTAATATATCTTCGTATATAGTAACCATACTTCTCATAAGCCCTACTTTACATTAGACTTGTTTTGCCGTAACTAACTGATTATCAGCATCTAATTGTTTTTTATTTAGTTTGAAAAATTGCATAAAAATCTTATTATTCAATAAATTTAAATTCAATTTTGTAATTGATTGATTGTCAATTTGTAACAAAT